>CAXNEN010000007.1:0-17733 GCA_964201505.1 Opitutales bacterium | reverse complement strand
ATCGGCCGCCTCTCGCCCGACCTCCGTAAGTACAACCTCGCCAAGCTCGCCGACGCCCTCGACCCGATGGCGGACCTCGACTTCGAACTCCTCGGCGTGCAGACGATGTACGACCGTTACCTCATCATCGACAAGACGGTGAAGCCGGCCCGCCGCCTCGAGACGCCTCAGTTCTTCTGGATGCGCGTCGCCATGGGCCTCTTCCTCCGCGAAGAGAAGAGCCGCGAGGATTGGGTCATCCGCCTCCACGCCCTCTACAAGTCCCGCCGCTTCTGCAGCTCGACTCCGACGCTCTTCAACTCGGGTACGCTCCATAGCCAGCTCTCCTCCTGCTACCTCTACCAGGTCAACGACACGATTGAGTCGATCATGATTCGCGGCATCGCGGAGAACGCGTTCCTCTCCAAGTGGGCCGGCGGCCTCGGCGGCTCCTGGACCTCCGTCCGCGGCACGGGCTCCTACATCAAGGGCACCAACGGCGAATCCCAGGGCATCATCCCGTTCCTCAAACTGCACAACGACCAACTCGTCGCCGTCAACCAAGGCGGTAAGCGCCGCGGATCTGGCTGCGCCTACCTCGAGACCTGGCACAACGACATCGAGGACTTCCTCGAGCTCCGTAAGAATACGGGTGACGACCGTCGCCGCACGCACGACATGAACACGGCGAACTGGATCCCGGATTTGTTCATGAAGCGCCTCAAGAACCGCCAGAACTGGACGCTCTTCCTCTCCAACGAGGCTCCGGATCTACACGAGACCTTCGGTGCCGATTTCGAGAAGCGCTACGTCGCTTACGAAGCCCGTGCTAAGAAGGGCGAGATTTTCGGCAAGGAGATGCCCGCCATCGAACTCTGGAAGAAGATGCTCGGGATGATCTTCGAGACCGGCCACCCGTGGATCACCTTCAAAGACCCCTGCAACATCCGCTCCCCGCAGGACCACGTGGGCGTCATTCACTCGTCTAATCTCTGCACGGAGATCACGCTCAACACGAGCGCCGAGGAGACCGCCGTCTGCAACCTAGGCTCCGTCGTCCTCGACTCGCACCTCAAGGCCGATGGCAGCATCGACCATGCGATGCTCCGTGAGACCGTCACGGTCGCCGTCCGCGCCCTCGACAACGTCATCGACATCAACTTCTACCCGACGAAGGCCGCCGAGGTCTCCAACCTCCGCCACCGTCCGGTCGGCATGGGTGTCATGGGCCTCCAGGACTGCCTCTACCGCCGCGACATCTCCTTCGCCTCCGACGCCGCGGTCGAGTTCAATGACGAGATCATGGAAGCCGTCGCCTATTACGCGTACGACACGTCCGCCGACCTCGCCGCCGAACGTGGTACTTATAGCACTTACAAGGGCTCCAAGTGGGACCGCGGCCTGCTTCCGCAGGACACCGTCGACCTCCTCGAGCAGGAACGCGGCGAACCAATCGAGGTCAAGCGCGGCGGCCTCATGGACTGGGCTCCGGTCCGCGCCAAGATCGCCAAGCATGGCATGCGCAACTCCAACGTGCTCGCCATCGCCCCGACCGCCACGATTTCCAACATCGTCGGCAGCTCGCCTTGCATCGAGCCGACCTACAAGAACCTCTTCGTGAAGAGCAACCTCTCCGGCGAGTTCACCGAACTCAACGGTTACCTAGTGCGCGACCTCAAGAAGCTCGGCCTCTGGAGTCAGGAGATGATGCAGCAGGTGAAGTATTTCGACGGCGAACTCAAGGACATCCCGGAGATCCCGCAGGTCATCAAGGACAAGTATCTCACCGCCTTCACCATCGAGAACAAGTGGCTCATCGACGCCGCTGCCCGCCGCCAGAAGTGGATCGACCAGGCCCAGTCGCTGAATCTCTTCCTCCCGACCCCGGATCTGAAGATGCTCTCGCACATGTACCAGTACGCTTGGCGCACCGGTCTGAAGACCACCTACTACCTCCGTACCCTCGGTGCCTCCAACATCGAGAAGGCTACGGTCGAGAAGGCTGCAAAGCCCGAGAAGAGCGCCTGCTCCATCGAGGCCATGCGTAACGGCGGAACCTGCGAGTCCTGCCAGTAAGCGTAGCCGGAGTATAGAGTTCCGAGTATAGAGTATAGCCGGGTTGAAAGGGGCGTCCGCAAGGACGCCCTTCTTGTTTTCAGGGTAGGGATGGCTCTCCGAGCCGTCCGTTCGCCGGTCGAGCTGTTGGCTTTCTTTGGGTCGACGGCGGGTTCGGAGAACCCGCCCTACCTTAAGGGGTGCGAGGTTCCGAGGTTGCCCCGTCTTTGTCCGACGTGGTCATTTCTGCCTGGGGTAGGGATGGCTCTCTGAGCCGTCTGTTCGCCTCTGATCATCTGCCTCGGGTAGGGCGGCCATTGCTATGGCCGCCGTTCGACGCCGCACGTGCGTCACGCCGGGTAGGTCATGGGCCATTCCCATCTCCGTCCGCCCACGGACGTGATGGCAATCACGTCCCTACCTCAGGTCCCCAGCTAAATATCCGGTCTCCGGTTTCCCTTTGAGCGTCCTCTTTCTTTTCCTCCTGTCCTCTTTTCCTCTGGCCCTCTATCTTCCCCCCATGTCCGACATCGCCACTTCCGCCGGCACGGTGCGCATCTTGACCCGCGATGAATCCTTCGCCGAGCTCGCCCGCCGGATTAACGATCTGGCCGCCCGCGGGCCCGCCTCCGTCGGTCTCAGCGGCGGTTCCACCCCCAAGGCCTTCTACGCCTGGGCCGTCCGCACGGGCGCCCTCACGGCCGAAGCCCAGGCCCGCATCGACTGGCACGTGAGCGATGAGCGCTGCGTGCCGCTCGCGTCTGATGATTCCAACTTCGGCCATGCCGGCCGCGGTATGCTGGACGCGCTCGGCGTCCCGGCCGCCCGCCGCTTCCCTTGGCCCGTCGAGCTCGCCCCAGTCGAAGCTGCGGCCGCCTATGAGGCTGCCTGGGCGAAGCGCTCCCCGACCAAGGCCTTCGACCTATGCGTCCTCGGTCTCGGCGACGACAGTCATATTGCCTCACTCTGGCCGCAGTGCCCCCTCATCGGCCAGCAGGCTGGCCCACGCTTCACCGCCACGGAATGGCCTGGCCGCGGTTGGCGCCTGACCATCACGGAAGTCGGTCTCGCGCAGTGCGTCGCCATCGTGGTCCTGGTTGGCGGAGCCGGCAAGGCGCCGGCGCTTCGCGAGATCGCCCACGGGGCTTTTGCGCCCGCACTTCATCCCGGCCAAGTCCTCCGCGCCCACGCCAGCCGCGTCACTTGGCTGGCTGATCAGGCGTCGGCGTCGTTGCTGTGAGAGTGAGAGCCTTCTGGTAGGCGCCAGAATTTGGATCGAGCACGATGGCGATATGGTAGGGGTCAGGATGATTCTCCCCCGGGCCGATGAGCATAATCAGGCGTTGTCCAGGGCCGAGGACCATCCGGTTGCTTCGGACGGCCGTCCACAGGGGGCCTTCGAGGGCTTCGACCTTAAGTTGAGCGACGATGCGACGCGCCGCGATCAGCGGATGTCGCCGCACGGCGCCCGCCTCGAGCTCGAGGACCTGCCCTTCGAGGCTGAGACGAATCTTCCGCGCGGAGCGGTTGATTACGAACGTGGCGCCCGGCGGTAGCTCATCCAATCCCGTCGGCACCAGCCAGGCGAGCGTGCGCTGCGTCGGCGTATTGCCTAAGATCAGAGCGAAATCGTCACCCTTCGCCGGGATCGGCAACTTACCGATGCTATAGCTCGACCGGGGCGGGGGCGGGGTCAGCAGGATTTCCAAGGACTCGCCATGCCGGACTAGACAGGGGTAGTCGATGGCGGCTTGGAGTGCGTTGAGCCCGAGGGTTACTCCTTGGGGTCGGACGGTGACCGAGACCTCGCCCGCCGGCACGTCGGCCCAGGAGGCGGTCAGGCGGAAGTTCGCGGCCGGATTGAAGAGGGTATCGGCTTGGGCCCAAGTGGCCGCCCATGACATCACCAGTAGCAGGAGGGATCTCATGGGAAGCGTGGCGGACGGGGCGGCTAAGCGGCCTTCTTGGTCTCCGCCTTGGTTTCCTTGGGAGCCTTGGCCGGGGCGTTCTCGTTGCCCGAAGGGGCGGCGCTGGCGGGTCGCAGGACGCCAGCGGGGTTGGGATTAAAGTCCACGATGCTCGTGACTTCGTAGCGGGTCTCGATGTCGTCGCTGGGTCTTTCGATCACGAAGAAGAGCGAGCGGGTGCTGTCGCTCATGACCATGCGCGACATGAAGAGGATCCGATCTTCGCCGCCGGTCTCCTGGACGGCCATGGTGATCTGCGGGGCGGCGCGCGTCGCGAAGCTGTTAGACGAGAGGACGGCCTTGCCAGGCTCGGCTAGGATGACCTTGCCGTCGAGCGAGCAGGCGACCTTGGCTCCGCACAGGTTCACAATCTTCAGCGAGCCATAAGGGAAGACAGCCGGCTTGAAGTCGAAGATTCGGAAGTTCGCTCCCCCTTTACCGTTGTCGAAGAGGATCACGCAGATGTCGGTATCGTCCGGCTTCAGTGGTAGGGTCGCGTAGGGTAGCCAGCTGACGATCGGCTTACCCTTCTTGTCGATTTCACCGGTCGCACCCTTGCGCATGACCTGCACGGCGAACTGGCCATGGTAGTCGATTGAGCCGTTGATCTGCATCTGGGAGATGCCGATCGGGACGACTTCGGTTTGGCCTTGCTCGCTCTCTTGCTGGATGCCGAGCTCGAGCTCGCCCTGGGGGGCGAGCCACCACATCAGGCGGAGCTTGCAGAGATGTTGTTCGACCTCTTTCTCCTTCTTCTTTCCGGCGCCGGCCTTGGCCGAGGCCCTCGGGCTGGTCTTGGGTCCGGTGGGCGGATCGGCCGCCGGGGCGGACGCGCACGCAAGGCCACCGAGGAGGGCGGCGAGGGCTAAAAAGCGGATCATGGAATCAGATTTCGTTGGCGGCGAGCCAGCGCAGGTTGACGGTCTTGAAGCGGCGTCCGAAGACACGGTTCAGGTTAGCGTCGTCGGCGGTCGGGGTCGTGGTCCGCCGTTCGATGGTCTCGAGGATGGTCTTGGAGTCGTTGACCACCTTCGGATCCTTGTCGGTACCGTCGTTCATGTTGTTGTCGACGCCGCGGTAGGCGAGTTTGCGCCGGTTGGGGTCCACTCCCGCCGGTCCGATATAGTCCGCCGAGCGCTGGACGACGACTTCGATCCAGGCCTTGCCGATCGAGTTGCCGGAGTTGTCGAGGGCTTCGCCGTAGGCGCGGACCACGAAGGTGTCGGACCGCGCGGTCAGGTTGGGGCCGATGGAGTTGAGTACATCCATTTGGGTGACGATGCCCGGGGCACCCAGGGCGGCGGTCACCTTGGTCTTGTCGTTTGTGGTGCTCATCGCCCGCAGCGAGGGGAAGCGGTCCACGTTCGGTACATCGATCCAGGGATTGGCATTTTCAAACCTATCAGGAAACCCCCAGTTAGGAATGCCGTCTTCAAACTTTCGGTAGCTATTAATGCTGGCGAAGTTCACCAGGTTCATCCCGACCGGTGCCCCGAACGTGTTGCCGCCGTTAATGATGGCGTTCTTATTGATGGGGTAGGCCCCGGCGTCGGCGGCGTCGATGGCCGCCTGCAGGGCACCCTTGAGGCCAAAGGCGTCGTCGTTGATCAGGCGGCGGTTGACGAAGTCGGCGAGCGACATGAACGGACCGCGGCGGCGGACTTCGCTCACCACGCCCGCGGCGAGCGCGTCGATTTCGTTGTCGTTGAGTTCACGGTGACTCGACCAAGGCTTGGTGGCACCGGTCGCGGGGGCAGAGTCAAAGGCCCGCGCGAACTTGGTCAGGGCGGTGCTGGTGGAGTTGCCGTTGGCATTAGGCAGGACCTGACCCTTCATGCCGGCCAGCACGGCCTTCCAGGCGGGCTTGGAAGTGGAGTTTACATTGAAGCCGCCGTTGTAGAGCGACTTCGTGGCGATGAAGGCGGGGTGCGGGAACTCGTCAGCCTTGGGGAACGTCGTGCTGGCGGGCTTATAATCGGGCGTGTAGGCGACGCGCTTGTTGGCCAGCGGGAGGTTGCCGGCGTCCAGCGCGGACTTCAGCGAGGCGAACGAGGTGGGGTCGATCACTCCCTGCGACTTCAGGTAATCCTCTTGGGCCGTCTTCAAGGTGCCATCGGCCGGCAGGTTCGGCCCGTTCGGCCAGCTGGCGGCGGAGCTGTGGTACGAAGGTGCGTTCAGATGCAGACCGCTGAAGAAGAACGAATCCCAGAGCGTGAGGTTGGCCGCGAAGGCGTGGTCGGTCCGGACGTTGGAGCGGTTGCGAATCACGCCCTCGCCCATCGACTTACCGGCGAAGCCGTGTTCGGGGATCCAGTATTGAGCCTGACCGGTCGCGGAGAGGAGGTTCTTTTCCGCCGTGCTCAAGACCTTGGGGCCGGGCCAGTCGACAATCTTAGTGAGGTCGATGATGCCTGGGTGGGCGAATGACGAACCAACGGTCAGGTCGGGGTCCGTGTTAGTCTGCGCGAAGGCGACGGTGCCGAGCTGCGAAAGCGAGAGCATCGGCCGGCGCGGAATCGGGAAGAGGACGACGTTGTTCTGGCCGGTGAGATCTACGCTGGAGCCCCAGAAGGCGTTGTCGCCGTTTAGGTCAATCGGGAGAACGGGGCTGCTTAGGGGAATCTGGCGGGTAATCCAGCCGACCGGCCCGTGCGCTTTACCATCGTAGCCGAAGAGGTAGGCCTGTTGCGAACGGGTGCTGGTGAAGTACGGATTCATCGGCGCAGCCCGCAGTTCGGTCGGGGACCTTAGTTTGTCCGTCACGCCGCTTTGCCGATTGGGCCAGACGTTGTAGGTCGATGGATACCATTTGTCTAATGAGCCGCTGGATTCCTTGGCGCCGCGGACGAGCATATCGAAAAGCAACACCGGCTGCCTGGTGATGTTGGAGCCGGTCGATTCCCAGTCGGCGAGGCTTTCGCCGGAGGGGCCTTGCACAGGCAGTTTGCCGAACTGGCTTTGGTTCACGGAATTAGCGAGGTCGTCGCCGGGGATCGGTGGGTTCCCGTGCTCTGGGTCTATGCGCGGTACCCAGTTGCCGCTAGATCTGACCCTTAAATTATAATCTGGATCGAGGAGGTAGCGGTTATCCGTGCGTATTTCGTATCCGCGGTTGGAATTGCCGAATGATGGCCAGCCAGCGGAGAGCGTCTGGAGGTTGAGGAGCAAGGGTTGGTCGACGGCCCACCAGAGGTGCGGGGTGTCCTCGCCGAGCTTGAAAGCGTTACTTACCCGTGCGGTGTCACGGCCGCCGGACCAGCGGCGTTCCCAGTTGAGCGGGCGCAGCTGCTTGGCGCTCTTCTGGTTGAGCAGGTAGAAGTTGAAGTGCATGTTACTCGACAGGCCGGTGGTGGCGTTGGAGGCGCGGCTTTTGCCCGCTACGATATAGCCGCTCCAACCGGTCCAGCCGAAGTTGCGGAAGTTCACGTACGGCTTCTTGCCGACTCGGAGCAGCTCAGCGTTAAGCGAACGCACATTAGCGGTCCCAGTCCCGGTCCAGCCGGGCAGGTTGATCTTGATGGCGCGCGCCACATTGCGCGCTTTCTCCATCTCCCACTTCTTATGCAGTGCCCCGATATTAAGGGTCGGATAGTCTTTCCAGCCAGGGCATTCGTCGCTGATTTGCTCATCCGTGAAATCTTCGCACAGCACCGTCGGCTTACCTTCGGTGTATTCAAGCACGTGGGCCATCCCCACGTAGGTATTCATCGGGAAGAACATGCGGCTTTGCTGTTCGAACACGAGATCGCCCGGGATGGCGACGGGCGCAGTGCCGTCGAGGTTGTTGCGGCGGGTGGCCTGCGAGGGGGAGACGATGCGGATCTCGCCGGGCTCGAGGCGAAGGACACTCGGCTTGGCGCGGGTCGTGCCCTTAGCGCCGGCGACGGCGCGGAAGGAGAGCTCGCGTCCGTCCGTGGTGGATTGGGAGAGGCAGATGTCGCCGATGACGTAGCGAGGCGAGGTGTGGTCGCCTGGGGTGTTGCCGCCGACTTCGAACTCGAAGTAGTAGGTCATCGACTGGTCGTTGCTGACCATTCCGATGCCTTCGAACTCGATGGCGCAGTCGTAAGGGTTGTGGAGGGTGATGTACGGGTCGCACACGATACCGATCATATCTTGGTTCCAGACGGTGGAGTAGACCATCGCAAAGCGGATGATGCTCGGCGCGACGTTCATGGAGGTCGGCCAGGTACGCGTGGTCGTGTTGGTGGTCACCGTGGAGGCCGAGGGCGCGGCCGAGAAGCCGGGCAAACCGGTCGGCAGGTCGTAGAAGCTATCGGGCTTGGCGCCCGTGGTGGACGTCGCCGAAGGCAGGGCCATGCCCGAATGCTCGTACGTCCCGTAGACGCCTGGCGTGACGTTGTTCACGCCGGCGTGGAGCCAACTGATATTGCCGCTAGGAGTGGCGATATTGAATGGCTGGAAGATGCGCTTGTCGGCCTGGAAGTCGGGGCCAAACGTGGTGTCGCTGAGGTTGTTGCGGTAGAAGAAGTCCGTGTAGTCCACGCCGCTACTTTCGTAAAAGAGTTCGTTGGGCAGGAACGAATCGTCGCCGTTACCCTTGAGGGGCCACTCGGTGTATTTCTTGCGTGGGGTAGTGCCGTCCCTGGTCGACTTGGCCACGGGCGGCACGCGGTTGCCGGAAGCGAAGGTGAGTGGTTCTAGGCCGCGGGCGACGAGCGTGTCGCTGTCCGGCACGTCGGCCTGCCCCATGAGGCCGGACTGGTTGTTGGCCGCCTCGACCTCGCGCTTATACATGCGGTAGAAGTTGCGGTAGAGATCCCAAGTCGGCCCGCGGACAATGCGCCCTTTGATGTTCTCGGGGTCGTTCTCGGGCAGCTGGGACCACGGCAGGCTGTGGATACGTACCGGATTGGCCGGCACGTTCGACGTCGGCTGGGTCGTAGTGGTGTCGGCACGCGTGAAACTGGTGCCGTTGACTATGGATGTGGAGGAGTTGAAGAAGCGCGAGCCAATCGGCACTTCGTAGATGAAGCCGAGGCGCTCCGGCGTCTCGCCGCCGTTCTGCGTCTTGAGCAGATTGTAGCCAGAGCCAAGGAGACCGGCGGTGTGGCGCGGGGTCCACTCGCTGGCGCGCGGGTAGGCGGCGAGGAGGTCCGAGGGGCTCGCAATTTTGTCGACGAGGTTCGGGCGGTTGAAGTCGAGGTCGGCGAAGCCCGGGGCGTTATGGAACAGCGACGGACGGCGGTTGTCATTAGAGGTCTTGGCGGGGTCCTTTTGGTCGGGATAAATCTCGAGCCCGCGATAGGTCGCGTAAGGCAGCTCGAACGCAGTGGAGAGGTCGTACTTCAGACCTCCGTTATAGGTGTCGGAGAGGGTGGAGTAGGACCAAGGCGTGACGTCGTGCCAGAGTGCGCGGAGGCCGTCCGTCATAATCTGACCGGAGGCGAGGACGCCAGAAATTCGCGCCGCCCAGGTGGTGAGGCTCGCGGCGCTGAGCACCTTGGGCATCTGGAGTGATTCGGATTTTCCGTTGAGCGCATTGGCCGCGCTGATGTCCCGGTCGCGCCAATTCTGGAACTCGGCCGAGAAGGTGGCGGGCAGAGTGGAGCGGTCGGTGTTCTTGATGGTCTCGATGCCGTTGCGCTGCACCGCGGAGCCGCCCAGTTCTCTTTCCCAATTCGACAAGTTGTTGAGCTTGAGTCCGGAGCCGGTGGTCGTCTTGGCGAAGCTGTCCGGCAGGTTGACCTTGGCCTTGATGCCTTCGTCGCCGATCCAGAAAGCGTAGCGTCCGTTGGAGCCGAGCAGTTTGCCGCCGCTATTGGTGGGACCAGGCAGGGGGACCGGGCGCATGTCCACCGCGCCGTAATATTCCTGCTGCAAGCGCGAGACCGCCGTCGCTGGCCAAGAGACCGTCCCGCTGGAGACGAGCGGCACCAGGATGCCGTTCGGCGCGCTTTCCATCGAGGTGCTGAGGTCGTCGATCAACGCCTGACTGTCGGCTAGATTGCCCGCCTCGCCGGTGACGAAATTGTAATAACTGCTGTTCGGCAGGAAGTTCGGCAACTTGGTCGTATCGGGGATTTCCGTGTCGAGGCCGGTCGCCTTGTACATCGGCGAACAAAGCCAGCCGAGGAAGAGGCGCGTTTTGTGCGGGTTGGTCACATCCCAGTCGCGCACTTTCTTGCTCTGCACGCCGCCAGTGGCCCACACGCCAGTAAGATAGCGTTTCTGGTGGACGACGATGGCACCGGCCGGTGAATTTGGGTTGTATAAGGCGGGGAAAGTTCCCGTGCGCGGCACGGCGGGGGTGGAGATGGGGCCTGGCGGCGTGAGTTCCGGGGAGAACATGTCGGCGCGCATGGTCACGCGTTGGTCCGGCCCAGCTAAAACCTGCAACTGACCGATGGCGATTTTGGCCGAGGCGAGGGCGTTGAAGCGGGCGCGGAGGTAGCCGGCATGGCTCTGGGCGAGGCGGCTTTCGACCTGCAGGAAAGAGGCGAGGACGATGACCATCATCACCATCGAGCCCATGATGGTCAGCGACAACACGAGGGAGAAACCTGAGCGTTTAAGTCTCATAGTAAATGGGGGTAAAATTACAGTAATCCCCCCTAGCGGAAAGTCAAAGGATTGGTTACCCCCATTTGTTCCCAAAGAGGGAATAAAATCATTTAAAATCATTTAAATTGTAAAAAAAGTCATAAAATAGGCATTTAAAGAGCGGGCTTGCGACCCTTTGGGGTTTAGGGACGCTCGTGGGGTGCAAACCCTACTCCAAGGTGCCGGCATTTTCATCTGGCCGCTCGCAATCTGCTCTCTGCTCGCCGTTTTCCTGATTGTGGAACGCGCGCTGGCTCTCCGTGTTTCGCGCGTGGCCCCGGAGTCCGTTCTTAAGTCGGTCTTAAACGGCAAGCTCGACCAGGTCGGCCCAGCCGACGGCGAGTCCGTCGCGGGCCGTCTCGTGCAACGCTGGAAGGACGGCGCTTCCGGCGAAGTGCTCAAGGCGTGGACGCGTAACGAGCTGATCCGGCTCCACCGCGGTCTGCACCTCCTCGACAGTATCGTCGCCGCCGCGCCGCTTCTCGGCCTGCTCGGTACGGTCACCGGGCTAGCGACACTTTTTCCTGAACAAGGCCTGCCTGATTCCCAGACGCTCACCCGCGGTGTCGGCCTCGCGCTGAGCACGACGATGATTGGCCTCTGCATCGCGATCCCGGCGCTCATCGCCGCCAACTGGCTGGGTCGCAGAATGGAGATTCTTTCTTCCCGCCTCGACGTACTTGTCGAAGCGCTGGAAGCCCGCCGTCGATGAGCCTCGTCGTCGCCCGCCGCCGTCGCGCCGACATCAACGTGGTGCCGCTCATCGACGTGATGGTGGTGCTGGTTTTCTTCCTGCTCATCAGCAGCCGACTCGACCAATCCAGCACGATGGCCATCATCCCGCCGACGGCTTCTGCTGGCTCCGAAGGCACGCCGGCTACGACGCTCGTCGTCGGCGTCGACCGCGACGGTAAGCTCTACCTCGAAGGTAAGGAAATCGCTTCCGCCGCGCTCGCCAAGGCTCTCGTCGACCATGCGCTGAAGTCGCCAGGCACCGAAGTGGTAATCGTCGCCGACGAGCGTTCCCTCACGGGCGCCGCGGTCGGCGCGCTCGATGCGGTCGCCAAGGCCGGACTGAAGCCGCGCCTGCAGACCCGCCAGCCTCGCTGATTTTCACCATGTCCAAGCGTCCTTCCGAAGCCCTCCGTCTGCTGGAGGCCTACACGCAAGCCCACGGTACGTCCGGCCACGAGGACGCGGTCCGCGCGATCTTCGTCCGCGAACTCCGCGGCCGCACGCTGCAGGCCGATGGCCTCGGCGGCGTGCTCGCCTCGCCCTCTAAAGAAAAGCAGGGCCCCCGCGTGGTGCTCACGGCCCACATGGATGAGATTGGTTTCCTGGTGCAAGCGGTCACGCCCGACGGCTTTCTTCGCCTGACGCCCGTCGGCGGCTGGCCGGACGGCGTCCTCGCCGCCCAACGTCTCCGCATCTGGTCGCGCTCGGCGCAGAAGGAATTCATCGGCATCGTCGCTGCGCTCCCGCCCCACCAAGGTGGCGCCCAGACCGCTTCGGCCGATAAGGTGCTCGTCGATATCGGCGCGCGTTCGGCTGAATCCGTCGCGCGTCTCGGTATCCGCCCGGGCGACCCCGTGGTGCCGGAAGGCCCCTTCACGGCCCTCGCCGAGCCTGGTCTCTATTCGGCGAAAGCCTTTGATAACCGCGTCGGCATGGCCGCGCTCACGCTCGCGACGCATGAGCTCGACGCCTCCGCGACGCCGTGCGATCTGCTCGCGGTGGCGACGGTGCAGGAAGAAGTCGGCTGCCGCGGAGCGGTCGTCGCCGCGCGTCTCGCGAAGCCGGACGTCGTCATCGTCCTCGAAGGCCCGCCGGCCGACGACTTGCCTGGTCTCGCTCCGCATGGCGAGACGCAGGGCGCCCTCGGTGCTGGCGTGCAGGTGCGTGCCTACGATCCGACGGCCATCATGAATCCACGCTTGGTCGACTTGACCCTCGCGGTCGCGGCGGAGAAGGGCATCCCTTACCAGCTCACGGTGCGTCGCACGGGCGGCACCGATGCGCGTTCCTTCCAAGCCCACGAATTGGGCGTACCGGTCATCGTGCTCGGCGTCCCCGCGCGCTACATCCATACGCACAACGCGGTCATCGACCTCGCGGACCTCCAGGCGTGTGTCGACCTGTCCGTGGCACTCGTCCGGCGTCTCGATGCGAAGACGGTGAAGAGCCTCACGCAGTATCTGTGAGCGGCCGACCACCCCGTCTGGTCGGGGCGTCCTGGCGCCTGTTCTGGGCGGAAGGTGCATAATCCGCTTGAGAGGGGAGGGGGCTCCGCTGACAGTAGACCCATGTGCGCGGACAAGAAACCCGCCTCAGCCTCCGGCAAGGAAGGCTTCGAGGCCGAACTCAAGAAGCTCGAGCAGCTCGTCGAGTCCCTCGAGTCCGGCGATGTCTCGCTCGACGAACTCGTCGCGAAATATGAGGAAGGTATGCGCCTCTTGAAGTCCTGCCAGAAGTCGCTCGAGGCCGCCGAACTGCGCATCGAGCAGTTGGGTAAGCGCGGCGAAGATTCGCAGGGCTGATGTCGCTCCTTGCGTCCATCCGCGGGCCAGAAGACGTCAAGGCCCTCGCTCCGGAGCAGCTCCCGTTGCTCGCGCAGGACATCCGCGAGCGTCTCGTCGCCGTCACGGCCAAGAACGGCGGCCACATCGGTCCCAATCTCGGCGTGGTCGAGCTCTCGATCGCGTTGCATCGCGTCTTCGGCACGCCGCAGGACAAATTCGTCTTCGACGTGGCCCACCAGGGCTACGTCCACAAGCTCCTCACCGGGCGCAACGGGTCCGACTTCGATGGTATCCGTACAACGGGCGGCCTCAGTGGCTTCCTTAATCGCGAGGAGAGCCTGCACGACGTCTTCGGTGCGGGCCATGCCGGCACGGCGCTTTCTGCCGCCGTCGGCCTCGCCAACGCGCGTGACCGCCTCGGTGAGGATTCGCACGTCATCGCCCTCATCGGCGACGCGGCCCTCACCTGCGGCGTCACGATGGAGGCGCTCAACAACGCTGCAAAGTCGACCAAGCGCCTGGTCATCGTGCTCAACGACAACGAGTGGTCCATCGACCGTAATGTCGGCGCGGTCGCCGACATCCTGAGCCGCCTGATCGTCACGCGCCCGTATAACAATTCGCAGAAGGGCCTGAAACGACTGCTGGGTAAGACGCGTTTCGGTACCAAGGTCTTGGACTTCGGGCGCAGCTTCAAGCGCCACGTGAAGAACTGGTACACGCACAGTTCTTCGCTTTTCGAGCAGTACGGCGTGCGCTACGTCGGCCCGATTGACGGGCATGACCTCGGCGCCCTCGAGCGCTACCTCAATTTCTGCAAGGGTTCGACGGGCCCGATCCTGCTGCACGTTCGCACCGAGAAGGGCCGGGGCCTCGGCGCCGCTCTCAATAACCCGGAGAAATTCCACGGCACGGGTGCCTTTGACCCGGAGACGGGTGACTCGCTCGCTTCGGGCGCCCCCGGCGCGCCCAAGGCTTGGCAGGATGTCTTTGGCGCGCTGCTCGTGCGCGAAGCCAAGGCGGATGTGCGCGTCGTCGGCATCACTGCCGCGATGCCTTCTGGCACGGGTCTCAATCAGCTCAAGAAGGAACTCCCGGCGCAGTATCACGACGTCGGTATCGCCGAGGAACACGCCACGCTCTTCGCCGCTGGTATCGCCGCCCGCGACCTTCGCCCGGTCTGCGCGATCTACTCCACCTTCATGCAGCGCGCCTACGACATGGTCATCCATGACGTCTGCCTCCAGCGCCTGCCGGTCACCTTCTGTATGGACCGCGCCGGCGTCTCGCCGAGCGACGGCCCCACGCATCATGGCCTTTTCGATATTGCCTACCTACGCTGCGTCCCGAACGTCACGCTGATGCAGCCGAAAGACGAGGATGAGTTCTCGGACATGCTCCACACCGCGCTGAAGTCGGGCGCGCCGATGTTCATCCGCTACCCGCGTGGCGCCGCCGCCGGTAAGGCGATCAAGGTGCAGCCTGCTCTTATTCCGCTCGGTAAAGCCGAAGTCACCCGCGCCGGCGTCGACGTCCAGCTCTGGGCGCTCGGCACGATGGTGCCGGAAGCCCAGGCACTTGCTGATAAACTTACCGCTGAGACCGGTCTCTCCGTCGGCGTGGTCAACGCGCGTTTCGCCAAGCCCATCGACGCCACCTTGCTCGTCGAGCAGGCCAAGTCGGCCAAGCTCATCGTCACCCTCGAAGACGGCGCCGTCACGGGCGGTTTCGGTACGGGCGCGCTCGAAGTGCTCGCCGAACACGGCGTGCGCACGTCGATGGTCCGCCTCGGCTGGCCCGACCGTTTCGTCGGTCATGCGAGCGACGTGAAGACCCTCCGCGCCGCCCACGGCCTTTCCCCCGACCAGATGCTGGCGACGGTGAAGGCGGCGTTGAGGTAGGCGTTGATAGGTGGTGGCGGTTAGCGGTTGGCGGTTTGTAAGAGACAAGGGAAACCGGAGACCGGATGGTTTGCTGGGGACATTTTTCCCGCAGCATTAACTCGGGTTTCCAGTCTCGCTTTGAGTGCCCAACCGCTAACCGCCAACCGCTGTTACCTGTTATGGGTAGGGCGGCCATTGCCATGGCCGCCTTTCGCAGTAGCACGTGCGACTCACCGTGCAGACTGTTTCGATATTCCAACCTCCGTCCGCCCACGGACGTGATGGCAATCACGTCCCTACCCATTGAACGACCGACGTTAGGCGTTCTTCAGAACTCGTAGCCGACGCGGAGGCGAGTCTCGTAGGGAGATTTCTTGGTCACGTTCAGATCGCCTTTGTTCGCTGGGGTGGCGGTCACCTGAGCCAAGACGGTGAAAGTCGAGAAGAAGCCGCCGCTCTGGTAGCGCACGCACGGGCCGGCCAGTACGGCGGTGTATTGATGGTCGTTGAGTTCGGCCCATTCGGCTTCGACGATCGCCTCAGCTCCGAGATACCAGTTAGCTCCGACGGCGCAGGCTAAGCCTTGGGTGAGCTTGAACTTCACCGTGTCGGCGTGCGTGGCGGTCTCGTGCTCGAGTTCGCCGATGATATTGGCTGCGTAGATCCATTCGTCGTTCGCGCCGAAGTTATGCTGGAGGAGCAGCTTGGTCTCGAGCTTCAGTTGGTCGCGGTGCGCACCGTTCTTCGAGCTCACCTGCGAATAGCCCGGCTCGATGTAGAACGCCACGCCCCAGTCCTGGGTGTCCGGATTTGAGAGCATCTTCTTGTACGCGACTTGGAAGCCGTCGAAGAGGAGGCCGTCGCGGGAAGTCTGTTCGAAGTAGCGGGAGTTGACGTAGACGGAGAGCTGCTCGTTTTCCGAAATGCCCCATTCGATTTCGGTCTTCAGGTCGAAGCCGCGGTAGCGGGCATCATAGCCGCTGCCGAGGTTGCGGCCGAGGCGGCCGGTCACCCACTGGACGACTTCGACCTTACCGGGCTTGAGCGTTTCCGTGAGGTAGGAGTAGCCGAAGGGGTTGTCGCAACCGATGGCCGTGGCGGCCGAAGCGAGCGCGAGTGTAGTCAGGAGGGTTTTCATAGGGCTGAAGAGATTCTTGATAATGAGACTCACTCTCAGTTGTCAAATGGCAATTGAGACACAGTCTCATCTTGTTGAGACTTAGGTTGTAATCATTCGGGAAATCGGAGAATTTATGGGCTCCCGGATGCCCCTCTTGATCGTCATTCCTGTGCGCAATGAGGAGCGCCGCCTCGGTCCTGGCCTCGCTCGGCTGGCCGAAAGCCTGCAGGCCCACCAGTGTCCGGACGTGCTCATCGTGGTCTCGGATAATGGTTCGACGGATGGGACACGGGCCGTGGCCATCGAGTCTGCCGCCAAGAGTCCTTACCGCGTGGTCTATCATCGCGCGACGGATGGAGCCGACAAGGGCGTCGCGATCTTTTCAGCCTGGGAGTCCGCCCCAGAAGGCTACGACGTCTTGGCTTACTGCGATACCGACATGGCGACGGATCCTGAAGCGCTCGTGCGCGGCTACCGTCTCATCGCCGAAGGCAAGGCCGACCTGGTCGCGGGCTCGCGCTGGCATCGCGATTCGCAGGTCGTCGGGCGCAC
Organism: Opitutales bacterium; assembly: GCA_964201505.1. GTDB lineage: Bacteria > Verrucomicrobiota > Verrucomicrobiia > Opitutales > UBA953 > UBA953. The sequence continues at coordinate 1,094 of CAXNEN010000007.1, read as the reverse complement.
GTGGAAGCGTTCGCTCATCTCTGCGATACTTTCATGTTTTTGGCGGATGCTGCCCGGCGCGCACATGACCGATCCCGGTTGCGGCCTGAAGCTCGTGCGTCGTTCTACTTTCGCGGCGTTGCAGATACCTACCGACGCTCGCGGCTTCTCTTTCGGCGCCGAAGCCTTCGTGCGCCTCGCGCGCACCGGGGCCAAGCTTGTCGAGATTCCCGTCAAATGGACCGACGACGACGCCGGCCGTATCCGCCTCGGCAAAGCCGCCGGAGATTACGCCCGCGCGTGGGGAAGGCTGATTTCGAGGTCCTGAGGGCCGGAGGTGTATTTAGGTAGGGGCAGCACCGCGTGCTGCCCTAGCCTACCTCGGGTAGGGCGGCCATTGCTATGGCCGCCGTTCGCAGAGGCGCGTGCGAATCACCGGGCAGACTGTTTCGATATTCCAACCTCCGTCCGCCCACGGACGTGATGGCAATCACGTCCCTACCCCGATGCATTCCGCCACCTGCCACCTGGGGCTGCCACCCGCCACCCGAAAATGTTGCCCATAAAAAAGGACAGCACGTGGTGCTGCCCCTACCTTATTTACCTCCTGTCCTCGGGCCCTCTATTCAGTCCTCTACTCTTCAGCGCTGCCCTTTTCTGCGTTCCGGCCCCCTCGGCTTCTGGGCCAAGCGTTCGTCGAAGAGGCGGAAATCCACCTGGCGCTTGAAGCGATCCACGCGGTCGACGGTCACGGTGATGACGCCACCGGGCATGAATTTCCGTCCGTTACGACTACCGACGAGCATGTTGCCGCGGTCGTTCAGGCGATAGTAGTCGTCGGTGAGCGTCGACATATGCACGAGGCCGTAGGCCTGCGAGCCGTTGAGCTCGACCATGAGGCCGTGGGGCTTCACGTCGGTGATCGTGGCCTCGAACGGACGCTTATCCGGGCGGGCGGCCTCGCGTTCGAAGAGCTCGAGGAGCTTGATTTTCACCGAATCGCGTTCGGCTTCGGAGCTATTGCGCTCGGTGATCGAGATGTGTTCGCAGGAACGCGTCAGCTCGCCGATGCCCGGCGCACGCAGTGGTTCCTTCGGGGCGGAACGCACGCCTTG
>CAXNEN010000006.1:0-17947 GCA_964201505.1 Opitutales bacterium | reverse complement strand
GCGAACCAGGCCCTCGGTGCCGCCGTCCAGTACGTCGCCGCCCCGGCTCCTTCGTCCCTGACGATTGCCGCTCTCGCCGCCAAGCCGGCCGAGACCCTTATCATCCTCGGTGGCAACCCCGCTTACGATGCTCCGGCTGACGTCGACTTCGTTTCCGCTATCAAGGCCGCCAAGAACGTCGTCCGCCTCGGTTACCACAGCGCCTCCTTCGACGAGACCTCCGCCTCCGTGAAGGCTGCGGGTGGCACGTTCCTCGCCTCTTCGCATTACCTCGAGAGTTGGTCCGACGGTCGCACGCTCAGCGGCGTCTACGTCCCCGTGCAGCCGATGATCGACCCGCTTTTCGCGACGGTCACCGAGCTCGATGTCCTCGCACCGTTCACCGGCTCCGACAAGGACGCGCACGCGCTCGTCCGCGAGACGTTCAACGCTCTCTCGAAGAATTCCTCCGACGAAGCCTTCGCTGCCTGGCTTGCCGAAGGCGTGCTCGCCGGTTCCGCCTTCTCCGCCGCCAAGCCGGCCGTCGGCGCTGAGCAGATCAAGGCTTTCACCGCGCCGGCCCTTTCGTTCGACTCCCTCGAAGTCCGCCTTCTGCCGAGCGTCCATTCGGGCGACGGACAGTACGCCAACAATGGCTGGCTCGCCGAGGCTCCGGATCCCATGTCCAAGACAGTCTGGGAAAACGTCATCCTCGTCAGCCCCAAGTTCGCCGCCAAGCTCGCCATCGAGCCGACCGAAGCGCTCATCAATAAGATCGGTGGCGAAGCCGACTTCCTGCACACCGGCGCCCTGAATCGTAATATCAATCAGCTCATCGACGGCCGTCTCATCTGCCGTATCGCCACGCTGACCCTCGGCGACAAGACCGTCACCGGACCTCTCTTCATCATGCCGGGCATGGCGGACTTCACTGTCGGCCTGCAGCTCGGCTTCGGTCGCCGCGTCGGTGGCCGCGTCGCCACCCGCGTCCCTGAGCGCCTCGCCGGGCGCATTGTTGGTAACGGCTTCGACGTCTATCCTTTCGTCTCCGCCTCCGAGCCCGCCGTCCGCAATGGCGTGAAGCTTGCGCTCACCGGCGACACCGTCCCCGTGGGCAATATGCAGGACCATTGGTCCATGGAAGGCCGCGACGTCGTCCGCGAAGGGAACGTCGAGGACCTTAAGAAGAACGAGAATTTCGCCAAGCTCGGCATCGACGGTCACGCTCCGGCCGTCTACGGCAAGGACGGCGCCATGCCGCCCGCTCTCAAGGCCATCACGACCCCGCGCGGAAACTCTGCGTACGAACATCCTAACCATACCGTCGCTCCGAACGTTGCCGTCTGGAAGGGCCACGAAGACAAGTTCCCTGCGCTCCAGCAGTGGGGTATGTCGATCGACCTCAACACGTGCACGGGTTGCAACGCCTGCGTGACGGCTTGTCAGTCCGAGAATAATATCCCCGTCGTCGGCCGCGAGCAGGTGCTCAAGGGCCGCAACATGCACTGGATTCGCCTCGATCGCTACTTCTTCGACGGTCGCGCCGCCGCGGGCAATGCGATTCCCGAAGACCCTCAGGTCACTTTCATGGGTGTCGCCTGTCAGCATTGCGAGACCGCCCCGTGCGAAACCGTCTGCCCCGCTAACGCCACCGTCCACGACGACCAGGGACTCAACACCATGGCGTACAACCGTTGCATCGGTACCCGCTATTGCGCGAACAACTGTCCGTATAAGGTCCGTCGCTTCAACTTCCTCGACTTCAATAAGCGCGTCGACGGCCACTACTACGAAGGACCGCTCGGCCCGGAGAAGACCGTCAAGGATCCGGCCGACCTGCCGCAGCTCCAGAAGAATCCAGACGTCTCTGTACGCATGCGCGGCGTCATGGAAAAGTGCACCTACTGTGTCCAGCGAATTCAGGAAGCCAAAATCCAGGCCAAGGTCCGCGCCCGCGATAATTCGCCGGACATCAACGTCCGTGACGGCGCTATCCAGGTCGCCTGCCAGCAGGCCTGCCCCGCCGGCGCGATTGAGTTCGGCGACATCACCGATCCGAATTCGCGCGTCGCCAAGGCTAAGGCCTCGACCCGTTCCTACGGCGCGCTGACCTACCTCAACACCCGCCCGCGTACGACCTACCAGGCCAAGCTGCGTAACCTCAACCTCCGCATGCCTGGCGCCAACCTCGTCCCGCTTTCCCGACTCGAGATGGCCGGCCGCGCTTCGCACGGCGCCCCGTCGCACGGCGACGCCCACGCGAAGCCCGCCCACGGTGCCGAGCCTCACGCCAAATAATCCTTAAACGACCACCCGTCCCATGGCTCACGCCCACGACAGCTCTTCCGAGCGCCCCGCGATCCTCGATAAGGTTCGCCCAGCCGAGCTCCCGCGCTCCCCGCTGATCCTTAATAACCGCGGCTTCCACTGGATCACCGACAAGGTGTGCGGTATTGTCGAAGAAGAGACTCCGCTCTGGTGGAAAATCATGTTCGGCGTGGCGCTCTTCGTCGCGTCTTTTACGTTCATCGGCCTCGCCTACCTCGTCTCGACCGGCACGGGTACCTGGGGTCTCCGTTCGCCCGTGGGCTGGGGTTGGGCCATCGTCAACTTCGTGTTCTGGGTCGGCATCGGCCACGCCGGCACGCTGATCTCGGCGATTCTCTGCCTCCTGCGCCAGAAGTGGCGCACCTCGATCAACCGCGCCGCCGAGGCCATGACCATTTTCGCGGTCATGTGCGCCGGTATCTTCCCGCTCTTCCACGTCGGTCGCGTCTGGTTCGGCTGGTGGCTCCTTCCCTTGCCCAACCAGAACGGCATCTGGGTGCAGTTCCGCTCGCCGCTCGAATGGGACGTCTTCGCCGTCTCAACCTACTTCACCGTCTCCACGCTCTTCTGGTACATGGGCATGATCCCGGACCTCGGCGTAATTCGTGATCGCGCGACGACTTGGTGGCGCAAGGCGTTCTACAGCCTGCTGGCCATGGGCTGGCGCGGCGGCAATCGTCAGTGGTCCAACTTCGAGATGGCGTACCTGCTCCTCGCGGGCCTCTCGACGCCCCTCGTGCTTTCCGTGCACACCATCGTCTCGTTCGACTTCGCCGTCTCGAACGTCCCCGGCTGGCACACGACCATCTTCCCCCCGTACTTCGTCGCCGGCGCCATCTTCTCCGGCTTCGCGATGGTGCTGACCTTGATGCTCCCGCTGCGCGCGATCTATCGCCTGCATGACGTCATTAATCAGTACCACATCGACAACATGTGTAAGATCATCTTGGCCACCGGCACGATGGTCGGCTACGCTTACGCCACCGAGTTCTTCATCGCGGCCTACTCTGGCAACGTCTACGAAAAGTTCGCCTTCGTGAACCGCGCTTTCGGCCAGTATGCCTGGGCCTACTGGATCATGGTGTCCTGTAACGTGATCACCCCGCAGCTCTTCTGGTTCAAGAAGGTCCGCGAGAATCATTCCCTCGTCTGGATCATCTGCCTCTTCGTCAACGTCGGTATGTGGTTCGAGCGCTTCGTGATTACCTGCACCTCACTCGCCAACGACTACCTGCCCTCGAGCTGGGGCTACTACAGCCCGACGATTGTCGATATCTTAACCTTCTTCGGCACCTTTGGCTTCTTCTCGGTTCTCTTCCTCCTGTTCATCCGCTTCCTTCCGCTACTCCCGATGGCTGAGTTGAAGATGGTCTCGCCGCAGGCCGACCCACACGCCCACTGATCTCCGCCGCCCTACGACCATGAACGAACGCAACGAACGCATCCACGGCGTGGCCTGCACCTTCCGCAAGGTTTCCGACGTGTTTCACGCGGCCGAGAAGGTCCGCGATGCCGGCTGGAAGAACTGGGATGTGCACACGCCTTTCCCGATTCACGGCATGGACCAAGCCATGGGCCTACCTCGCTCGCCCATCCCGCGCCTGACCCTGCTGGGCGGTGTCACCGGTTTCATCACGGGCTGCCTCCTCACCTGGTACATGAACTCGTATGACTACCCGCTGATCGTCGGCGGCAAGCCCTACTGGAGCGTGATCTTTCCATTCCCGGTGATTTATGAGTGCACGATTCTGTTTGCTGCCTTCGGCACCTTCTTCGGCCAGTTCATCTTCAACCACCTGCCGCGCCACAACCACCCGCTCTTCGACCTCCCGAACTTCGCCCGCATCTCGGACGATACGTTCATGGTCGTTCTCGAAGCCCGTGACCCGCAGTTCCATCTCGATGAGTCGCGTAACTTCCTCCAGTCGCTCGGCGGCCAGGAGATCATCGTTATCCGCGACTAATCCGCACCCATGAGCCGCTATCTCGCATTCCTCGCCGTCGCTGTCGTCGCTACAATCAGCTTCCTCGGCTTCCAGGGTAAGACGTCCAAGGACACCCCCGTCTATGTCTTCGACGACATGGACTATCAGAACAAGTATAAGGCCCAGGGAGAGAATGCTCTCTTCGCCGACGGCCGCGACGCGCGTCCACCCGTTGCCGGCAGCGTCGCCCGTGGCACTGGCCTCGAACCGTTCAAGGTTTTCTCGGAAGACTTCCGCCGCGCCGAATCCCTCAATCCTGCCTTCGTCACGGGCAAGGATGCCAAGGCCGTCTTCCTCGCTGGCTTCCCGGAAAAGTCGCTCAAGCTCACGAAGGGCCAGCCCCAGCCTTACGCAATTGATGCCGACGTCCTTGCCCTCGGTCAGGCGAAGTACCAGATCTACTGCGCCGTCTGCCACGGTGACGCCGCCGACGGCAATGGAATCATGAAGGTGCGCTCCGCCATCGAAGGCGACGTCGCCATCGTCACGATTGCCAGCCTCCAGACTTCGCTCATCCGTGGCTATCCGAACGGCCAACTCTACGACGTCGTCACCAACGGTAAGAACACCATGATGGGATACGGCGACAAGCTCTCCCCTGAGGAGCGCTGGGCCGTTGTGGCCTACGTGCGCGCCTTGCAACTCTCGCAGAACTGCCCGCCCGAACTCGTCCCCGCCGCCGTGAAGGCCAAAATCAAGTAATTCGCCCATGAGCTCCTCTTTGCCTCACGCCCTGACTGCCCACTGGAAGAAATTCCTGGTCCTTGGAGTCGTCGCCTTGGCCGTTGTCTGGTCCTTCGCCTTCGTCGGCGTGCAGAACCATGAAAACCGCCAAGCTCTTTCCGTCCTCGTCGGCTCGCTCTTCTGGATCTCGATTCTGATCGGCATGCTGCTGCTCACGATGATTACCCGGCTCTTCGACGCCGGCTGGGCCCCGCTCGTCCGTCGCAATTGGGAGCTGCTTATCGTCGCGTTGCCGGTCGTCCTTCTCATCGGTGTGGTTCCGCTGGCCTTCCTGACGGACTTCCGCCACGCCCTCTGGGATTGGACGGACGCCTCCCATGTGCTCCCGAGCGGTCATACCGTCGGCGAAGACCCGATCCTGCAGGCCAAGAGCTGGTTCCTGAACGAGAAGTTCTTCCTGTTCCGCATCAGCCTCTACGTCCTGGTGTTCGGTGTGCTCGTCACGCTGCTCCGTCGCTGGTCGTTCGCCCAAGACACCGACCGCACCGCCAGTCACACACACCGCCTGCATGCCGTCTCCGCCGTGGGCATCCCAATCTCGGCCGTGGCGCTCACCATGCTGGCCTTCGACTGCCTGATGGCCCTGTCGTACCACTGGTTCTCGACCATGTACGGTGTCTGGTTCTTCGCGCTCTCCATCCGCCTGGCCCTCGCGGTCACGGTGATCCTTACCTGTAAGCTTTCCAACGGCGGCTGGCTCGACGGCCTCCTCAACCAGGCCCACCGCCACGTGCTGGGCTGCCTCATGCTGGCCTTCACGGTCTTCTGGGCTTACATCAGCTTCTCGCAGTACTTCCTGATCTACACCGCGAACATCCCGGAAGAGACCTTCTGGTATAACATCCGCGAAATCGACGCTGCCACGGGACTCAAGAGCGAGTGGTGGAGCGTCTCGATGTACCTGATCTTCGGCTTCTTCCTACTTCCGTTTCTGTCCTTGCTGTTCTATCGCACGAAAATCATCGCTGGTCGTCTTTTGACGGTCGCCTGGATTATCCTCATCGGCGGACTCGTCGACCTCTGGTTCAACGCGATCCCTCGCCAGGTCTACGACAAGTCGACCCCGGAGGGCTTCGTCGTTACGCCGTTCCTCACATCCTCCCTCCTGCTCGATCTGGCCGCCATCCTCGGTTTTGGTGGCATCGTGATTGCGCTCTTCCTGCGCGGCGCTGCCAAGCACGAGACCATCCCCGTCCACGATCCCCGTATCCTCGAGTCCATTAACTATCATGAGTGAACAACCTTCCTCCGGGAGTCGCCCGCTGATTCCTGGCCAGATCGCCTCTTGGCTGCGCCTCGTCTGCTTCATCGCCGCCGCGTTGATCGTGACTGCCTACGCGTACCTCGCCGTCCGCCAAGCTCCGAATGAAGAAGCCGACCGTCGCCAGGCCCAGAAGACACTCCGCGCTGACAACGCCAAGAAGGGACTCGCCCTCATCAATGAGCCTGGTCGCAACGCTGATGGCACCTATCGCATTCCGGTCAAGGACGCCGCCGCCCTCATCGCCGCCGACAATAAGATTGTCGCGAAGATCCAAGCCGCCGCTGCCCCGCCTCCTGCGGTCGCTCCCGCCGATGCCGGCCCTTTCGTGAAGGCTTCCGATGAGCAGATGAAGCGCGGTGCCGCGGTCTATGCGCGCACCTGCATCGCTTGCCACCAGCCGACGGGTATGGGCCTGCCGCCCGTGTTCCCTCCGATCGCCAACGCCCCCATTGTTGTCGGCAACCCTGAGCTTCCGATCAAGTTCATCCTCCAAGGCCTCATGGGTCCGATCACCGTCGGTGGCACCACCTACAACAGCATGATGCCTCCCGTGGTCGGCGTCACCGACGGCGATGTCGCCGACGTCCTTACCTACGTCCGCCAGAGCTTCGGCAACAAGGGCAACCCAGTCTCCGCCGATCAGGTGAAGGCTGTCCGCGCGGCGACCGCTGGTCGTACGGCGATGTGGACCACTGCCGAGCTCGGCCTCAAATAATACCCACATTTTCTTTAACCGATGACTCAGGAAAATCGTTCCGACCACCCGCAGGGCCGTCCCCCCGAAGGCGACTCGCGCCTCACGCGGACCGAGGTCCAACTCCGCGGCCCGTTCCTTCTCTTCTTCATCTCCTCGGTGATCTGGTTGCTGGCTGCTTCCGTCCTCGCCGTGATCGTCTCGTTGGAGCAGGGATCACTCTCTGGCGGTCCTTTCCGCGACTGCGAAATGCTGACTTACGGGCACGTCGCCGCCGCCCAGCACAACTTGTTCGTCTACGGCTGGGGCTTCAACGCCTTCTTCGCTCTTAATCTCTGGCTACTCTCGCAGCTCGGTCGCTTTGAGCTCCGCAACGGCTGGCTGGCGACCCTCGGTGGCGTGTTCTGGAATCTCGCCCTCACTTACGGCGTGATTCAGATCTTCGCTGGCAACCAGACTGGTTTTAGCCTCTTGGAGTTCCCGCGCGAAGTCGGCCCGGTGCTTGCCGTTGCCTTCCTGCTCGCCGGCTTCTGGCCGATCGTCGCTTTCGCGCGTCGCCCCACGGGTCAAACCTTCGCCTCGCAGTGGTTCGTGGTCGGTGCTTCGTTCGCCTTCCCGCTGACGTACCTTCTGGCTCAGCTGCTCATCCTTTGGCAGCCGGCTTCGGGTGTCGTCCAGGCCATCGCCCATAGCTGGTTCGTGTCGAACCTCCTCTTGCTCTGGTTTGGCTCCTCGGCCCTCGCCGCGGTCTACTACTTCCTGCCGAAGGTGCTCGGTCGTACCATCAGTGGTTACTATCTCGCCCCCGTGGCCTTCTGGTCGTTCCTCCTCTTCGCAGGCTGGACGGGCCCGGCCGCTCTCATCGGCGCCCCGGTGCCACTTTGGCTTCAGTCTATCGGCGTCGTTGCCGGTGCGATGCTAATTATCCCGGTAATCATCATCGCCATCAATTTCCACGGGACGCTTTCCTCTGAAGGCGGCTGGTCCCGCGCCTGGAACGACACCACGCTTCGCTTCGTGAGCTTCGGCGCCGTGGCCTTCACGCTCTTCGGCGTGCTCAACGCGGTCTTCAGTTTCCGCGGCCCCAATGCCGTGACCCGCTTCACATCCTTCGCCGCCGGCCAAGAGCAACTCCTGACCTACGCCTTCGCAACGATGGTCCTCTTTGGCTCCGCCTACTTCATCCTGCCCCGTCTCACCGGCTCGCTCTGGCCCTCCGCCAAGCTCGTCCACGTGCACTTCTGGGCCACCGCGCTTGGCGCCGTTGCTTCGATCGTCGCCTTGCTCGTAGGTGGTTGGCAGGAAGGCAAGCAGCTCGCTGACGCGACGGTTTCCTTCCAGCAGATCGCCAAGACCGGTTCCACCTGGAACACCGTTCTCAGCGTCTCCGCAGTCCTCCTGCTCGTCGGGCACGTCGCCTTCGCCCTCAACGCTTTCGGTATGATTCTAAAATCTTCCGCGCCGGCTTCCGCTGGCCGCCACGACTAATCCGGACGCCCCATGAAGAACCTCAACATTTTCCTGGCCGGCATCTTCCTAGCCGGCGCCATGCCGTTCGGCGCGCTGGTCATCAGCAGCCAGATGCAGCTTGGCCCCCTGGGTCCCGCCCCCGCCGAAGAAGGCGGTCCGCTCTTCCCGTCCCGTGAACCCGGTTTGTCCATCCAGGGCCGTGCGGTCTACGTCTCCCTTGGTTGCGTGAGCTGCCACACTCAGCAGGTCCGTCCAGCCGGGCAGGGTAGCGACATCGCCCGCGGTTATGGCGTCCGTGCCTCCGTGGCCCGCGACTACGTCCAGCAGAAGCCAGTCCTCCTCGGCGATCGCCGCATTGGTCCGGATCTCGCCAACTACGGCGCCCGCGCCAGCAAGATCGACATCGACGCCCTCCTCCGCGACCCCGCCTCCAGCGGCGCCGCCTGGCACCCTTACTACTCGTACCTCTATGGTCGCTCCGCCGACGGTAAGAGCATCGTCCCCTCGGAGCGCGCCGTCGCTCTGGTGGCCTACCTCAAATCCCTCCGCCAGGATTACTCCTCGCCGGAAGCCAAACTGAAGCAGTGAACCCATGAACGACCGTAACCGTCATCCTGATAACAACCGACCACGCCGGGGTCCCTCCGGCGCAGGCTCCGAAGGGCCTTCCGACGGACGCCTGGTGGAGGTTCACTCGCAACTGTCCCGCGACAAGGACGAGCCGGCCGAGGGTTTCTCCCTAACGCCGATCTTCATCGTCTTCCTCTTTTGCGGATTCGGCTTCTGGGCTGGTCTCTACCTTACCCAGAACTCGGGTAACTTCGCTCCGAGCGCCTTCGACCTCAACGCCCCCAAGAGCTCCGTCGCCGGTGGTCCGGTGGTCTTTGAGCCCGACGCGGCTAAGGGCGAGAAGCTCTTCCTCGCCAACTGCGCCGCCTGCCATCAGGCGACAGGTCTTGGCGTCCCGGGTGCTTTTCCTCCGCTGGTCAAATCAGTCTGGGTCACTGGTTCGGAAGACCGTGTCATCAAGGCCGTTCTCGCAGGCTTTGCCGGCGAGATTGAAGTCAACGGGGTGAAGTATAACGGCAATATGCCTGGTATCGGCGCCGGTCTCAAGGATTCTCAGGTCGCCAACATTATCACCTACGTCCGTCAGGCCTGGGGCAATGTCGCCGAGCCCGTCATGGACACCAAGGTCGCCGAAGTCCGCAAGACCATTGGTAACCGCGCCCAGTACATCCCCGCCGACCTCCTGAAGGAGCACCCGCTCGAGGCCAAGTAAGGTTTCGCCGCCGTCGGCAACAAAAAGGCCCGGGAGTCCTCCCGGGCCTTTCTTATTGGGCTTTCGCCCGTCGCTTAGGAGTGCTTCTTGATGAAGGCGGCGATGTCACCCTTCGGGCGAGCACCGACCATCTTGTCCACCACGACGCCGTTCTTGTAAAGGAACAGGGCGGGGATGGAGTTCACGCCCAGCTGCTGGGCCAGCGCCTGATTGGTGTCCACGTCGACCTTTACGATCTGGACGGCTCCGTTCATCTCGGTGGCAAGCTGATCGAGCACGGGGCCGATCTGCTTGCACGGACCACACCAGGTGGCCCAGAAGTCCACCAGGACGGGGACGGCCGACGCCTTGATGGTGGCGTCGAAGTTGCTGTTATCGAGATTGAGGATGAGATCGGAGGCCATGAAAGAGACTTAACCTTTGGATTTGACGAAGAGTTCGAGCGCAAGGAGCACTGCACCGATTAGCGAAGCCGCTAGGGCGAGGACGTCAAACGTGGCGGCGACATTGCCGACGTTGCGATTAGCTGTCGGCTGTACCGGGCGAGGAGCAGCGGAGGGAGCGGGCACCGGAGGAATTGCGGCGCCAGCATCGGCAGTGGGCACGGGAGGAGGCGGCGGAACGAAGCCAGCTGGTTTGGCGAGTTTAAGCTTCGGAGCCTGCGGGGCGGAGTTGTCACCGTCAGCAGGAGGCGGAGGCGGAGGCGGGGGAGGAGGCAGCTCGTTGCTCATTGGGGAATAAGAGTCAAATCCTGTGAAACTGGTGAGTCAATCCGTCTGTGGCTCCTTTTTGGCTCAAGCACCGCGGTCGTGCTTGCGGAGCATGTCGGCCAATTGCTCCGGGTGGGCGTCGGCAATGGTGCGTCCCTTGCGGCTAAGGTCCTCGGACGTCTTGATCACGGTCTCGACCATCCGTTCGTGCGTATCCTCCGAGCCGCCCACGAGGTTGAAGCCTTCGCCGCGGGTGATCCGCTTATGCTTATCATGACCGTCGAGACCGAGGCCGAGAAGCCGGTTCTGAGGGCGCTTGGCGCAATCCATAGGTTTAATCTGTCCAGACGGCCGGAGAATTCAAGCCTGCGGCTTACTCCGTCGGGGACGTCGGTTCGTCGAACTCCGACTTCCCTTCGAGCGCTTCCCCGGCGTTTGGCACGGCGGCGGCTTTAGCCTTGGAGCAGTTGATGTCAGCGAAGGCGGCGTCCTGTTCTAATTCCAGCTTACCGAGGCGGGCGAGTTCGAGGCAGGCAAGGAAAGTGGCCACGAGGAAGCCGATGGTCGGACGTTCTGGTAGCAAGCTGGTGAAGGCGAAGGTGGTCTCGGTCTCGAGGCGAGCGAGGATCGTCTCCATGCGGTCGGATACGGTGACGGTCTCGGTCGTGATGTTGCCTGGCTGGATGCGTTCGGCCAGCCGGCGCAGGACGAGGTTAAAGGTATTCCAGAGTTCGATGCGGTCCGCCGGGGCGACGGGTCGCGCGACGGCGTCTTCGCCTTGAGGTTGGATGACATAGCGCCCAAGCAGGCCCTGACGGTCGTCGACGAGGCCGCGGATGATAGCAGCGGTCTCTTTGACGCGCTTATACTGGATGAGCTGCTGAACCAGCGCCCAGCGCGGATCCTGGCCTTCGTCGTCGTGGGCGACCTCCTCTTCCGGACGGCTTTCGACGGGTAGAAGCATGCGACTCTTGATGTACATGAGCGTCGCGGCCATCACGAAGAAATCGCCGGCGAGCTCGAGGTTGTCCTTCTCCTGCGTGCGGAGGATTTCGAGGTACTGCTGGGTAACCTTCTCGATCGGGATGTCGTAGATATCGATCTCGTTCTTGCGGATTAGGAACAGGAGTAGGTCCAGCGGGCCTTCGAAGACATCGAGGCGGATGGGCAGGTCGGCCGGCGGCAGGATGCCGTCTTCGGGGACCGAAGGAGAGTCTGGAGGGGTGTCCATCACGCTCAGAACTTGAATAATCTAGCCCGCAGTTGGAAGCCCAATGAGCTCTTGCCGTTGTTCAAGGGGTCTAGCCGCTGCATCACCCCATATTCGATTTCCCAAGAGTTCCCGATACGCTGGATGATACCGATGCTTTCGTACGTTGTTTGGCCGGCCAGGGCGTCGTAGTTGAGCGTGGCGACGAGGGAGTAGATCGAATTCAAGGTCACGCGGCCTTCCCAGATGAGCTGGCGGGCTTGGGTGATCTCACGGAGTTCGACCCAGCTGAAGGAGGTCCGCCAGAAGTCGCCGGAGTGGAAGGCGATGCTCTGGATGGATTCGAGCGGGGCGCCGCCGCCGTTGGGCAGGCGGAGGCCGGAACCGAGGGTGACCCAAGGGGCGGGCGTCAGGCTGATCGCGCAGTTGAGGTCGCTTCGGCCGGTATCAGCGGCCGTCGGACCTTCGCGCCAATCAGCGAAGAGGTCCGCGCGCGCGAGCTCACGGGTGCCGAACTTGGCATCGCGGGTCTCGAGGGTATTGCGCAGGCCGAAGCGGGCAACCTGCCGGTCCGTAGTCGACGCCGCGTCAAGGCGGTCGGCGAGGTCGACTTCTTCCAAGGCCGAAGCCGAGACGGCACGCTGTGTCATGGGCACGGTGCCAATCTCACGGTCAGCTCCAGGCATGATGCGATACTGGAGGAGGGGGCGGACACTGTGTCGAAGCCCATCAATTCCCCATTTGGAGGCGGTGAGATCCCAGGAGCCAGTGGTCAGGCCTTCGAGATCAAAGCCAGTCTGGGCGATGACCTTGGCGGAAGTACCGTTGCCATTGATGCCTTGGGACCAGCCGGTGGCACGGACGCCGGCCACAGGCTTGAAAGTCAGCCACTCATTGTGGGCGAAGGTGCGGTTGACGCCGAAATAGGTGTCGAGTCGGGCGGTCGACCAGGCGCCGCTCGCGAGCGTGGCCGTCTGGAAGTTGGCGAGGGGCAGGTCGGCCGACGGACGTTCGGTGAAGTAGCCGAAGCTCGCGAAGCTGCGGCGATTCCAGTCGCTGCCGTTGATTGACTGCTGCGGAAGGTCAAAGCGGAACTCAGGGAGCTTCTGGACGATATCCTGATAGTCGTCCGCCTTCGCCGTCAGGGAAGCCGAAAGGTAGCCGCCGGCGTAGGGTGCGGAGACTTCGAAGTTCGCCTGCGGGTTGCCGGTTTCACGGATCAGGTTCGGTCGGAAATCCCGCATGAATCCGGGGTCCGACTGGCCGAAAATGTTACCAGCGAATTCGACGCCATCGACGGTGCGCCCGTTGACTTCGCCGAGGATGAACTCGCGTTGGCGATCGGGCGTGCGTCCGTAGACGTCGGCAAGCAGGTCTCCGCGGTCGTTGATGAAGCCCGTCTCGAGGCGACCCTTCCAGGTGATGCCGCCTTCAGGTTGTTTAGTGTTGTCGTAGCGGAAGGCCGGGCCGACGAGTAGGCCGGATTTGCCATAGATATCGAGCAGGCCACCGACCCAGAGGGAAGGGTTCTGCCGCATCAGGAAAGTCGAACGTAGGTAGCGTCCCTGGCGATCTTCGCTACCAGTATTTAGGTAAAGGTCGTAGGGGATGTCGCGATAGCCGTCCTGTGCGTAATACGGGAGATTGAAGAACGGGATGCCGGCCACGTGTGGCGTGACGCTGCGAATCCTGAGGCGATTGTCGGATTCCGTATAAGCCGCCTCGGCAATCTTGAGGTGCATGCCCATCCGGTCGGGCTCGCTATTCCACATGCGCAGGCCGCGCATGGTCTTGTCACCTTTGACAATCTTCAGCGTCTCGGCGGTGAAGTAGAGGGGCGCTCGGCCGAACCGGACGTTGGTCGCGACGATGGTGTCGTTGCGCGGGTCGACTTCAATCTTGTCGCCGATGATGCGGAGACTCTTGGTCGCATACACGACGTTACCTTCGGCGACGATGGTGCCGGTGCGGGTGTCGAAGCGGATCTTCTTGGCGTCGATGCTCGCGTCCTTGCTTTCGAGGTGGGCGTTGGTGGCGACGACGACCTTGCCGCCTTCTTCCGGGGCGAAGGAATCGGCCACGATGTTGGGCATGATCTCGGCGAGCTTGGCGACGGTCTGGGTGGGCTCGGCTGCCAAGGCCGCCAAGGTGAGGGAGAGGCTTGCGGCAAGGATCCAGAAACGACGGCCAGGCATCGGGTGAGAGTTGTCGCTCGGGGGTTTCCCTCAAGTATTTTCGGGCAATGAGCGCTTGCCGACTTACCGCCCTGCGTGGAGTCTTCCGGGATGCGCCTCAGCCCAGCAGAGTTGACCGCCTTGGTGGACGCCAAGGAGACCTCTCCGCACCGCTTCCTGGGTCTCCATCCGCTGGCCGGAGACGGTCTGGTGGCCCGTTCGCTCTTTCCTTGGGCCAGTGCTTGCGAGCTGGTCCCGGAAGGCCCGACTAAGCCCGTCCCGATGAAGCTGCTGCATGCCAGTGGGGTCTTCGAGGTGGAACTGCCCGGCGCCGCGCTTTTCCGCTACCGTTTCCGGGTTACCTACCCGGACGGCGTGAGCCGCCTCGTCGACGACCCTTATCGCTTCCTGCCGACCATCTCGGAGGACGACCTCTTCCTGCTGGGTAAGGGCGACGATCATCGCGCCCACTATAAGCTCGGCTCTCACGTCCGAACCCTGGACGGCGTGCTGGGCGTCTCGTTTGCGGTCTGGGCTCCCTCCGCCCGACGCGTCTCGGTCGTCGGCGACCATAACCTCTGGAACGGCCACGCCCACCCGATGCGCAACCTAGGCGCTTCCGGTATCTGGGAACTCTTCATTCCGGGGGTCCATGCCGGTGCCCGCTACAAGTACGAGATTGTCGGCCCGCACGACTCCACCCCGTTCCTGAAGACGGATCCTTACGGCCTGCATTTCGAGCCTTCGCCGAACCACGCCGCCATCGTCTGCGACCTCTCCAGGTTCGTCTGGAACGACGCGGCTTGGATGGAAGCCCGTCGCAGTCGCGATCTCCGCACGTGCCCGATGTCGGTCTACGAAGTGCATCTCGCCTCTTGGCGCCGCGTCCCCGAAGAGGGTGGCCGCGTGCTCGGTTACCGCGATCTCGGCGAACAGCTCGCCGCCTATTGCATGAAGATGGGTTTCACGCACGTGGAGCTGATGCCTCCGTCCGAGCATCCGTTCGACGGCTCCTGGGGTTACCAGGTCACGGGATTCTACGCGCCGACGCATCGCTTCGGCTCACCGCTCGACTTTATGACGATGGTCGACGCGCTCCATCGGGCGAACATCGGCGTGATTGTTGATTGGGTGCCGGCTCACTTCCCGCGCGACTTCTTCGCGCTGGCTCGCTTCGACGGAACGCATCTTTACGAACATGCTGACCCACGTCTCGGCGAACACCAGGACTGGGGCACGTTAATCTTTAATTACGGCCGCCACGAGGTGCGCGGCTTCCTCGTCTGCTCCGCGCTTTCCTGGCTCGAGCGTTTCCATGTCGATGGCCTGCGCGTCGATGCGGTGGCTTCGATGCTCTACCTCGACTACTCCCGCAAGGCTGGGGAGTGGGTGCCGAATCGGTACGGCGGCCGCGAGAATATCGAAGCGATTGAATTCCTCAAGCAGGTGAACTCGCTGGTGCATCTCTATCAGCCGGGCGTCGCGATGATTGCTGAGGAGTCCACGTCCTTCCCGGGCGTGACGAAGTCTGTCCCCGAAGGTGGCCTGGGCTTCGACTTCAAGTGGAACATGGGCTGGATGCACGATACGCTCGACTACTTCCGTCAGGATCCTCTCTTCCGAAAGTTCAACCACGATAAGCTCACGTTCGGCATGCTGTACCAGTGGACGGAGGCCTTCGTGCAGTCGTTCTCGCATGACGAGGTCGTGCACGGCAAGGGCTCCCTCATCGGCAAGATGGGCGGCGGCGATGACGCCACTAAGGCCGCGAATCTCCGTTGCCTGCTGGCCTTGCAGTGGTCGTGGCCGGGCAAGAAGACCCTCTTCATGGGCTGCGAGTTCGGCCAGTTCGCCGAATGGAAATACGACTCCTCGCTCGATTGGCATCTCCTCGATTACCCGATTCATCTCGGCATCCAGCGCCTGGTCATTGACCTGAACAAGCTCTACGTCGCGGACGCCGCCCTCGCCGAGAACGAGCTGCGCTCGGAAAGTTTTAACTGGCTCGTCGCCGACGACGGCGCGCAGAGCGTGCTGGCCTTCGAGCGACGCGGACGCGATTGCGCCTGGACGGTCGCGGGTAACTTCACGCCGGTCGAACGCACCTATCGCCTCGGCGTGCCTTTCCCGGGACGCTGGGAAGAGGCCCTGAACACGGACTCTAAACACTACGCGGGACACGGCCTCGGCAATCTCGGCGGCGTCGAAGCGGAGAACATTCCCTGCCACGGGCGTTCTTATTCGATCGAGGTCCGCCTGCCGGGCCTCTCGATGGTCATCTTCCGCCAGTCATCGGCGAAGTCGAAAGGTTGAGTATGTCACGCTCCGAAATCTTTCGTCGGCACGTCGCCTCCGACCCCGCGAATCCGCTATTCCGCTTCTCCCTCGGTCAGGCGCTCTTCACGGAAGGCGACGCGGCTGGGGCCATCGAGCACCTCCACCTTGCCGTCGCATCCAAGGCCGACTGGATGATGCCGCGGATCCTACTCGGTAAGAGCCTGCACGCCGTCGGCGATCGGCCTGCGGCCAAGGCGGTCTTCACGGACGCGCTCGCGCTCGCCGTGGCGCAAGGCCACGAGCAGCCCGAGGAAGAATTGCGCGCTTTGTTAGCGACGCTCTGAGCGCTTACTCGACGCGCTCGAGGATCACGCGCCGCAGGTCCATAACCGCAGCCTTGGCCTTCTTGACCGGGCGCACGGTGAGCGTGTTCTCGCCGGCGACGAGCGTGAGCTTGCCGACCTCGCGGGGGACGAAGCGCTGAAAGTGGCCGGTCTCTTCGACAGTGAATTCGCACGAGCCCTGCGGGGTATCAAGGGCGACGACGGAGCCGCCGTTACCCTTGCCGCAACCCTGCAGCACGGTCACGCGATAGCTGCCGGCCTTTGGCGCCTGGAAGGTCCAGGAGGCGGTGTCGGCGGCGTTCACCCAGAAGCCGAGGGTATCCTTCTGCGGTGGATCTTCATATTTCATTTTCGTCGCTTTCACCTGGGCGTCGCGGGCCTCGAGAAAGATGAGGGAGTTTGCGCCTTCGGTCGTGGCGTCGTTCATCGCCTTGCGCCAGTCGGCGAGCTGCGGGCGCATGGCTTCGGAAGTCGGCAGGGCTTGGAGATTGCTGACGTCGGTCTTGACGAAGCAGTCATCCCAGAGGGCGCGGCTGAAATTCGCGTTAGCCTTGATTGGCTCCGCCCCGACGCTGCGGCGCCAAGCTTCGAGTTTTCCGCGCAGGGCCGCCACGCGGGCCGGTTCGGCGGCGGCGAGGTCGGTGGTCTCGCTTGGATCCTTGGCGAGGTTGTACAGCTCGAGGCTGCCGTTTTCGTACTGCTCAATCAACTTCCAGTCGCCTTCGCGGGCCACGCCCGCGGGCTTGCCGCCTTGGTTCATATAATGAGGCTGATGCCAGAAGAGGGTGCGGTTGAGCGGCTTCTGCTCGAAGAGCAGCGGGGAGATGTCCTGGAAGTCGAGCGTCGCGGGCGCGGGCACCTTGGCCAGTGCGCAAATCGTCGGGCAGAGGTCGCCGAGGACGACCGGTTCGCTGATCACGCTGGAAGCGAGGCGCCCTGGATAGCGGATGATGAGCGGCGTGCGGAGGCCGCCTTCGTAGAGGAACCCCTTGCCCGCACGGAAAGGGGCGTTGAAGGTGGCTGGGCTTTCCTTGAGTTCCGAGATATGTACGCCGCCGTTATCGGAAGCGAAGACCACGAAGGTATTCTTCGCAACGCCTTGGTCTTCGAGGGCCTTCAGGACTCGGCCCACAGCGTTGTCGAGCGATTCGACGAGCGCGGCGTAGGTCGGGTGGAAGGACTTTGCGTTGGCTTCGATGCCCTTGGCCGGAGCGGCGAGCGGGATGTGCGGGTTGTCGAAAGCGAGGTAGAGAAAGAAGGGCTTGGCCTTGTTCTTCTCGATGAACTTCGCGGCGAAGTCCGCCTGGCCGAGTTCGCCTTTGCCGCCCTGCGGTGACTCCGCTCCGGGATTCGCCCGGCCGGGGAAGTATTCGTCAAAGCCGTGGTCGGTCGGCTGATGGCCCTTGCCGCCGAGGTGCCACTTGCCCACCGCCGCCGAGGCGTAGCCCTTGGGTTTGAGGAGCTGGGCGATCGTCTGGACGCCGTT
>CAXNEN010000005.1:0-18172 GCA_964201505.1 Opitutales bacterium | reverse complement strand
GAGTGAAGCAACGCGGTTCAGTTCATCGGCGCGAGCGTTGAGAGCCTTGATCGCGGCATTCGAATTACCCCGGGATTCATTGAGGGCCTTGATCTCCGCGGTGTAGGCTAATTCGAGGCGGATAAGGCGGTCGTCATCGCTCTTCACGGCGGCGGCGGCCTGGGCGACGTTAGCCTTGGCGACGACGACCTTGGTTTCGCTGCCAGACAGGGAGGCGCGGCGGGCCTCGACGGATTTCAGATTCTTGGCGGCATAGGCGCGGGCGGCCTCGGCCTCGGCGTTAGCCTGCTGGAGGGCGAGTTCGGCTTCGGCGAGCTTGGCCTTAGCTTCGGCGTCCTGGGCCTTGCTGGCCTTGGCGTCGGCGATGTGCTTCGTGATTTCAGCTAGGCGGGCCTTGATGCCAGCTTCGCGGACGGCGAGGGCGGCCTGGATCTTGGTGGCGGCTTCCTTCGTGGCGGCGATATCTTCGCGGAGGCCTTCGCGGGCGGCTTCACTCTGTTCGCCGAGAGCCTTCTTGGAAAGTTTCTTGAATTCCGGCGTATCGGAGGGCGGCACGCCCGCTTCACCGGCGGCCGGAATCTTGGTGAGGTTCACGCGCACCATGGCGGGGAAGCCGTATTCGATGCCTTCACTCGTCGTGATTAAGCGGGGCTTGAGCTCGGTCGTCTCGGTGATGAAGCCGCCCTTACCGACTTGCAGCTCATAGTTCTTGGTGCGGTCGAGCTTGATCGTGGTCGGCGTACGGCCGACGGGCTCGCCGTTGAGGCGGATTGCCGCGGCGGGCGGATTAGAGGAGACGACGACTTCATCGACGTTGGCCGTGTCGACCGAGGAGTTGCAACCGGAGAGCACGGCGCAAAGGACGAGGAGAGAGGCGGAGAAACGCATAATACGGGGCTTGGGGTGTTTGAATTCCGTCCAAAATCACATCCGTTTCAACCCCTAAACTCCGTATTTCCTGAGAGGTTGACACCGTCGGGCTGTGAACAACCCTGTGAACAGGGAGTTGGCCAGCATAGCTCAGTTGGTAGAGCAGCCGCCTTGTAAGCGGCAGGTCGTCGGTTCAAGTCCGACTGCTGGCTCCATCCCCGCCTTATTACGGCCTGAAATCAGGCTTTAGGGGCGCCCCGGGGTTTCCGGTTCCCAGCCTTCTCCCCTGCGCAGGGCGTCTGCCATGAGGAGGACCGGGCGCACCGAGGCGACCTCATGGACCCGGATCATCGCGGCCCCTTGGGCGACGCCCCAGACGGCGGTGGCGTCATTACCGACGCCACGGCGAAGTGGGTCGGCTTCGCCGAGCACGAGGCCGAGCGTAGATTTTCGACTCGTACCGAGCAGCACCGGAAAGCCGAGTGCGGCAATCTTCGAGAGGTCGCGCACCAGCGCAAGATTCTGGGCGGGCGTCTTGCCGAAGCCGAAGCCAGGATCTGTCCAGAGTTGTTGCGACGGCATCCCCGCGGCCTGCGCGAGGCGCAACGAGTCACGGAGATCCGTCAGCACCTCTGACCAGAAGTCCTTGTAGTCCGCTTGGGTGCGGCGATGCATCAGGATGAGCGGGCAACGCAACTGGGCGCAGGCCGACCCCATCGGCGACTCGTCGGGGCGGGCTTGGAAGCGACCTCCTTCAACGTCGTTGATCAGGTCGGCGCCCGCTTCGACGCACGCGCGGGCGACCTCGGGCTTATAGGTATCGATGGAAATCGCAGCCTGCGGGAAGCGGCGGCGGAGCGTCTTCACGACGGGGAGTAGACGCGCGAGTTCGGTTGCGGCGTCGACGGGCGTGGCGCCAGGTCGCGTCGATTCCGCACCCAGGTCGAGGACGTCGGCGCCTTCGGAGAGGAGTGTTTCGGCGCGGCTGAGCGCGGCGGCTTCATCGTTGAGCTGACCTCCATCCGAGAATGAGTCCGGGGCCAGGTTCATGATGCCCATGATCAGGGTACGCTTTCGCCAGTCGGGCAGAGGGGTGCCATGCGGGCTGGTCCAAGACATGGATTGGGGGTTAAAGACCCTGACCGACGGTGCAACTCCCAAGGCGGTCGAGCGGTAGAAGGGAAGTGGCGGCAGACTTATTAGACAGGTTGATGGGGGTTAAACGATATTAAGTTATTGTTGTACAATGCTTTACATAAATAATTAACCTGAGGGAATATCCCGAAGGGATTTAATGACCGGTTTGCCCTGCCGGGGCTTGCAAATTACATCCTTTTTACGGATTTTCCGCCGTCCGAACACGTCCTTTATGTTTTCTCGCTTCTTTAGTCGGGTAGGTCTGCTGGCCGCCCCCTTCCTGGCCATCATTATGGTCGGCTGCTCCAAGGCGGAAATGAATGTCCGCCAGTCGACCCTGGACCCCAAGGGACCGGTCGCCCAAGTCCAGTTTGATGTCTTCATGGCCACCGTCTGGCTGGTCGTGGTTCTTTTCGTGCTCGTCGGTGGCCTGCTTGTCTACGCCGTCATCAAATTCCGCGCACGTCCGGGCGACGAAAACAAGCCCGCCATCGTCGAAGAAGGCCACGGCAATCCGCTCATTGAGATTGGTCTGATCACCGCTTCCATTGGTTCACTCGTCATCATCGCCATCCCGACGCTCAGCGCGATCTGGTACACCGACGACGTCCCCGCTGAGTCCGTGCCGACGTCGAAGCTTTCCGCTTGGTATCCGCGGGTCGAAGGCACCCGCGAAAACTACGCCAAGGCCGTCGAGGAGGAGGTGCTCGTGGTCGACGTCATCGGCAAGCAGTGGTGGTTCCGTTTCGAGTATCCTCAGCTCGGCCTCACCAACGACGCGAAGCATTCCGTCCCGAATGAGCTCGTCATCCCCAAAGGGGTCGCCGTCCGCATCAATCTCCGCTCCGAAGACGTCATCCACTCCTTCTGGGTGCCCAAGCTCGCCGGCAAGGTTGACCTTATGCCCGGCCGCAAGAACCACATGTGGCTGCAGGCCAGCGAGACTGGCCACTACTACGGCCAGTGCGCCGAATTCTGCGGCGACTCGCATGCTTACATGCTTTTCCGCGTCGAAGTCCTCGAGCCTGCCGAGTTCGCCAAGTGGGTGCAGAAGCAGAAGAGCGACGCCGCTCCCGTCGTCGCCGGAACCAAGGCCGATAAGGGCAAGGCTCTCTTTGCCGCCAAGAGTTGCGTGATGTGCCACAACGTCGGTGGCCACTTTGGCGCCGGCGCTTTTGGTCCGGACCTCACGCACCTCGCCTCACGCAAATCGCTCGCTGGTGCTTGGCTAGACAATCGTGATCTCGTTGCCCAGCGCGCGCTCGAACGCAAGAACGACAACACCGAGTCCTCCGTCGAGGTCGACCCCGCGACCCTCAAGGCCAACCTCATCAAATGGATCGGTTCATCGGGTGTCGCCCACGGAGCCGACGGCAAGACGCCGACCAAGGACGTCAAGCCCGGCAACCGCATGCATTACTACAAGATGTTCAACGTGGCCGGCCTCCGCGAGACCAAGCAGACCTTCACCGCCGAAGAGCTCGACGACCTCGCGGAATACCTCCTCACCCTGAAGTAAATCTTCCTCAATCTTCACCCCCATGTCCCACGATTCCCATCACGCTCCGGTCGCCTGCAAGACCGAGCTGGCGCCCGAGCGCAGCGATCTCGGCCTGATCCGTCCTGACCGCACGACCGGCTTGATGGATTGGCTGACGACCGTCGACCACAAGAAGATCGGCATCCTGTACGGAGCGTTCGCCATGTTCTACTTCCTCGTGGGCGGCGTCGAAGCCCTCGCGATCCGCACCCAGCTGGCCCGCCCGGACAACGACTTCGTCACGGCGCGTATGTACAACCAGCTATTCACCATGCACGGCACGACGATGATCTTCCTCGGCGTCATGCCGCTGTCGGCCGCGTTCTTCAACTTCCTCGTGCCGCTGCAGATCGGCGCGCGCGACGTCGCGTTCCCGCGCCTCAACGCGTTCTCGCTCTGGGCCTTCGTGTTCGGCGCCTTCGTGCTGAACGCTTCCTGGCTCTTCGAGTTCGCGCACCTTGCCGGCTGGCTCAATTCCTTCGAATGGCACAAGGCGCTCGTCTACACCGACTTCGCTCCCGCCAACGGTTGGTTCAGCTATGCACCGCTCGCCGGCACCTTCGGCCAGAACGGCCAGGCGCTGCGCTTCACCGGCGTCGGCACCGATTTCTGGATCATCGGGATTCAGGTGCTCGGCATCGCCTCGCTCGCGGCCTCCTTCAACTTCATCTGCACCATCATCAACATGCGCGCGAAGGGCATGACCATGATGCGCCTACCGGTGTTCACCTGGATGACGCTCGTCACCGCGATCCTCATCATCCTGGCCTTCCCGGCCATCACCGTCGCCCTGATCGAGCTCATGTTCGACCGCACCTTCGGCGCGAACTTCTTCAACCCGTCCGCCGGTGGCCAGCCCGTCCTGTGGCAGCACCTCTTCTGGATCTTCGGCCATCCGGAGGTTTACATCCTCGTGCTCCCCGCGATGGGCATCGTCTCGGAAGTCCTCCCGACCTTCTCCGGCAAGTCGCTCTTCGGCTACCCGATCATCGTCTTCTCTGGCGCCGTCATCGGCTTCCTCGGCTTCGCCGTCTGGAGCCACCACATGTTCACCACCGGCCTGGGTCCCGTGCCGACCGCCGCGTTCGCGCTCCTCACGATGGCCATCGCCGTCCCGACAGGCGTCAAGATCTTCAACTGGCTCGGTACCATCTGGGGTGGCCGCGTCCGCTTCACCCCGCCCATGGTTCTCGCCCTCGGTTTCATCTGGATGTTCATGTGCGGCGGCTTCTCCGGCGTCATGCACTCCGCCGCCCCCGCGGACTCCCAGCAGCAGGATAGCTACTTCGTCATCGCGCACTTCCACTACGTGCTCCTCGGCGGCGTGCTGCTCGGCTTGATGGCCGGCCTCTACTTCTGGTTCCCGAAGATCTTCGGCCGCATGCCCAACGCCCCCATCGCGTACATTGCCTCGGGCTTGGTCGTCCTCGGCTTCAACCTCGCCTTCGGTCCGATGCACTACCTCGGCCTAGCCGGCCAGCCGCGCCGCACGCACACCTACCACGCCGGTAACGGCTGGGAGCAGTGGAACTACGTGGCCACCATCGGCGCCTACATCCTCGGGATCGGCGTCTTCATCGCCTTCGTGAACCTCGTCTGGACCGCGTTCCGCGGCAAGAAGTGCTCCAACGATCCGTGGGATGGCCGCACACTGGAGTGGTCGCTGCCTTCCCCGGTACCGGAATACAACTTCGCCCAGGCTCCGATCGTCACCACGCGCGACGCCTTCTTCGAGGACAAGCATGGCAGCAAGCGCATCGGCTTCGAGAACGACGGCGGCGAAGCTGGCGTCCACATGCCCAGCCAGTCCTGGATGCCGATCTTGGCTTCCGCGGGCTTCCTCTTCATCGGCTTCGGCATGCCGATGATGGCCATGGGCGTCCCCCATGCGGGCTGGCTCGTCATTGGCGGGCTGGGCGTTCTCTTCCTTGGCATCTGCCTCTGGGCCCTCGAAGGTCCGGGCGGCTACATGCTCAAGACTCCCACCGTCTCCGGCACGCCGGCTCCCGCCGAGACCGCCGCCCACTGAGCGTCTTCCTCTTCTCACTCTCAAACTCTGACCTCCATGTCTGACACCGCCGCCGCGCACGAAGCGCCCACATCCACCGGAATCGAGCACAAGAAGCTCATCATGTGGCTCTTCCTGGCTTCGGACTGCATGTTCTTCGGGACGCTCATCTCGACGCACCTGCTCTACCGTAAACTCTTCCCCGCCGGCTTCACTGACGCCGAAGGCCATCAGCGCTTCATCCAGAACTTGTTCTCCATCGAGTTGACGTCTTTCTCGACGTTCATCCTGCTGATGTCCTCGTTCCTGATGGCGCTCGCCGTCTCCGCGATGCACAAGGGCCAGATCAAGTCCTTCCGCCGCAACGTCCTCGGCGTGATTTTCTTCGGCCTAATCTTCCTGGGCTGTCAGGTCTACGAGTTCACGCACTTCTATCACCAAGGCCTGACCATTCAGAATAGCGTGCTCGGCTCGACGTTCTACGTCCTCACTGGTACGCACGGCACGCACGTCGCCATCGGCGTGCTTTGGCTCATCCTGATGTATTTCTATAGCTTCACTGGTAAGCTCGGCGGCCATGTGGGCGCCCTCGACGTCGAAGTCGCGGGCCTTTACTGGCACTTCGTCGACATCGTCTGGATCATTATTTTCACGGCGGTCTACCTCGTTGAGTATCTCGGGCCCAACGGTATCTGGGGCTCGGGCCTACCCGCCGCCGTCAAGTAAACGCACTTCCCGAACATGTCCTCTTCTCACGAAGCCGCCCCCAGCCCTGACTTCCTCGCCGAGGAAGTCCGCCGCTATCACCACTTCATCGTGCTGGCCCTCTGGCTGGCCGTCGTCACCGGCGCCGAGATTGTCCTGATCTACCTACCCATCCCGACCGCCGCGATTCTCACGATCCTGACCCTGATGTCCGCCGGCAAGTTCTTCGCGGTCATCCTGTGGTTCATGCACCTGATCTACGACAAGCGTCTGCTCTTCTGGTGCTTCTTCGCTGGCCTGGCGCTCGCGTTCGCAACTTACGCCGCGTTAATTATGCTCTTCTCGGTCGACCGCATCGATACCCGCTGGTTCAGCTAAGGGTGTCGTCAATCGCTTGACAAAGGCCTCCGCCCTGGTGGAGGCCTTTTTCGTGCCCACGCTTGCGGGTCGGCCGGCCTCGGCTTCATATGAAAGGGATGAAGATTCCCCTCCATTGGCACACGGAGCCGCTGCTGCTGCTCCTGGTCGTGGGGGCGTGCTGGGCTCACGCGCTGATGTGCGGTCCGTTCCGGGCGCGTTTCCTGCCGGGTCGGGCGGAGTATCCCGTCTGGTACGCGGTCCGCTTCCATCTCGGCGTGCTGGTTGCCTACATCGCCGTCGGCTCGCCGCTCGACCAATTGGGCGAAGGGTTTCTCTTCTGGGCGCACATGCTGCAGCACATGCTGCTCATCTATATTTCCGCGCCCCTCATCGTCACCGGCCTGCCACCTGAATTCATCGACGGTTGGCTCCTTGGCGGCCGTCCACGCCTCACGCGCGTGCTGCGCTTCCTGACGGGTCCGGTCCCGGGCGCGCTGATCTTCACGCTCTGCTTCTCGATGTGGCATTTTCCGGAGTTCTATGAGGCTGCGCTACGCAGCCGCCCGCTCCACGTCCTAGAACACTGGTCGATGTTCCTCCCCGCGATTCTGATGGTCTGGCCGCTGTTCTCGATGTCCGTCCAGCTACCGCGCATCGGTTACGGGATGGCGATGTTCTACTGCTTCGCGCTGATGATTGCCGACTTGCCGATCTGGGCCGTGCTTATCTTCGGCGACCACCCGATCTACGAGACCTATCGGCTCGCCCCGCGGATCAGCAGCCTTTCGGCCTCGGCTGACATGATTATGGGCGCGGTCGTCATGAAAGGATTCAACGAAATTTTCGCCCTCGGTTGCATGGCGTACGCCTTCTTCGCCTGGTATCAGCGCGACCGCTGAGCGGACTCAGTGGCGCGCGGCGCGGCGCAGGAGGAACCAGGCGAGGCCGACGATGATCAGGTTTGGGATCCAGATCAGCAGATCCGGTCGGAAGTCGGGGTCCTTTACGTAGGCCGCCATTGAGGTCAGCAGGTAATACGTTAGGGCGATGGCCAGGGCGATGGCGGCGTTGACGAACGTCTCCGAGCGGCCGACGCGCACGGCCAGCGGCACGGCGAGGAACGCCAAGGAGAAGACCGAGAAGGCGCTGGCGACGTGCGACATCAGCTGCGTCGTCGCCAGCATCTGGCCCCGTTCCTTCTCGAGCGGCGTGGCCTTTGGGCCAACCTGCCAGCCTTTATCGATGGCCTCGAGGAGTTCGAGCGTTGTAAGCCAGCGCAGCTTGCGGTGAAAATTCTCACCATCTTTAAAGATGCCGGACGCCGGGAATTCGAGGCTCGTGAGTGCGGCGGTGGTGAAGGCGGACGGATACGTGAAGTTGGCGTCGCCGGCCGGCCGCTTCTCCATGCGGGCGTCAGTCAGGGTCACGCGGAGGATGCCTTCGCCCCGTTTGTTGACGGCGGGAGCGAGGCGCGCCTCCCGGGCGTGGACAGTCTGCGTGAGGAGCCCTTGTTCATCGACGCTCCAGACCCAGAAGTCGCGGAGGACCTCGCCATCGCGCTCGGCGGCGCGGATTACCGTGCCAGGAAACTGCCGGTTGAGCTTGCCCGGGACGATGACTGAAGCGGGATTATCCTTCGCCGAGCCCATCAGCAGGCGGCGGTATTCGGTGTTGGCGATCGGGGCGACCTCAAGATTGAGCCACGCGGAGAGCAGCCCGAGGCCGCCCGCGAGGAGGAGGGCGGGGAGGGCGATGCGGCCGAGGCTACGCCCGCTGGCCTTCATGGCCGTGAGTTCCTGCTGTGAGCTCATCCGGCCGAACGCGATGAGCACGCCTGTCAGGAGCCCGAGCGGTAGTGCATACGGCAGCACGCCAGGGATGAGTAGTCCGACAAGCTCGAGTCCTTCCCAGCCGTTGACGCGGCCCGTGGCGATTGCGCCGGAGACCTGCGTGAGGATATTCCCGGCGACCAACACGAAGACGAACGCACCGGTGGCGGCGACGCTGGCGACGGCGGTTTCGGTCAGGACGTGGCGGTCGAGGAGGCGCACTTCAGCATCCAAGCCGACCTGGCCGTCTTCTCCAAGGCGAAAGGCTCAGGGCGCCGCCTTCTGGTCGAAGTCGATTGGGAGGGTGGCCCCGCGAATCAACTCAATTTCGCCAGCGCGTAGCCAGCCAGTCTTGCCGTTGGCGGTGGTCACGCGGACATGCCCGTTCAGTGGGCGGTCGGTTCGGACGACGTCGCCTTCCGTGACACCGTTCAGCGGTTCACCGAATAGCGTCGGCGTGAGGCGGAGGGAGACCTCGGCCTTGCGGACCACGGCCCGGGCCGAAAGAGAGCGGCCGCCCCACAGACCCGGTGCGCAGAGCACGAGTAAGGTCAGGGCAAGCACGCGCGTGCGATGGTTCCATTCGCTGGCGGAGCGGCGGCGGAGGCGCGGGACGACGACGCACAACGTCGCCACCCAGAAGCAGGCCGTCGCTAGGAGGATCCAAGTGTCCTCGGTGAGAATGGCTGCGTAGGTTTCGGCCCAAGTCGGCACGGGGCGTTCTGTCCCACCCGCCGCGAGCGCGTGCCGGATACCCGCGAGCGCAACGGGCTCGCGAGGGTCGAGCAGCAGCGCGCGTTCCCAGCAGACCATCGCGCGGCCCTTGCGGCCCAGACGCCACTCGGCGTTGCCGAGCGCGGAAAGTAGGCCAGAGCTTACGCCGTCCCGGCGGGCTTCATCGGACCATTGTTCGACGGCGGCGGCGTAGTCACCCTTGGCGTAGGCCGTCTCCGCGGCCGAGATGACGCGATCCTCCGCGGCGCCGAGCGAAGTCATCCCGCAGAGCAGCAGGCAGGCGAAGAATCTCATAGCAGCGACTGGAGCCGGCGGAGCAGCTCGAGGGTTTCGTCTTCGTCCGGCGGCCCAGCGGCGCCGGGACCTTCGGCGAAGCGTTCGCCGTAGGCTCGCTCAAAGAGCTTGTCGAGGAGGGCACGCGGGACGCCGGGTAGTACCCTTTCGAGGTCCCCTTGGGTCATCGCTTCTTCTTCGGCGTCGAGGAGGGCGGCGACGCCTACCTGTAAGGCGCGTACGGCGGACTTGGCGAAGGCGGCGCGATCACCGCGACGGCGGGCCGACGCCGCCTCAAGGAGCGCAGTCCGTAAGATTGACCGCGCGCGGCGACGGCGGCGGATCTCGGGGTGTGCCGCGAGATAGCCAAGATAAAGCGCGGCGCCCGTCAGTGCCAGGAGCCCAGTCAGCAGCAGGCCGTTGCCCGACCAGAAAGCGGTGGAGGAGGCGAGGGATAGCGTTGGCGCGCCACGGAAGAGCGGTGCCCCCCGTTGCGGTGCCGGTGCGGCGAGCCCGGCGGCGACCTGGGGCTTGGCGCCGACCGGCGCCGCTGGATCGGCCGTGACGAGGTCGACTTGCGCCGGCGCGTTACCGGTCACCGTCACTTCGATGGGCTTGAATTCGATGCGACTGAATTGCTTCGTCAGCGGATCGAAGGTCGAGAAGCGGAGCGCGGGCGTCAGTAGCTTGCCTGGTAGGCGCGGCACGAGCGTGTAGACGAAGAAGCGCTGTTCCTCGGCTTGGCGGCGGCGTTCCGTCGCCGGCAGGATATCCCAGCTTTCATTGCCGGGGATCTCCGGCGGGATGAGGCGATCGAGATTGCCCGTACCGGTCAGAATCGCGCGCAGACGAATCGGCTCACCGACTTCGGGACGATCCTTGGAGACCTGCACGGCCTCGGCGCTGAAGGCGCCGATTGCGCCGGTCCAGTCGGCCGGTCGGCCCCGCTCGGGCACGTGTTCGACGACGAGCTTACGGCGGAAGGTGAAGGGACGATCGCGGTTACTGTTGGCGAACGCAGGGGTGTCCGCGTTATGGATGAGCATCGTGCCGCGCAGGGAAAGCTCGCTCGTACCTTCGCGGATGGGCGTGAGCTCGAAGCTCGTGCGCAGGCCTTGTCCGAGTTCCATCGACAGGGGCTGGCGGTCGGCCGTGACCGCAAGCGTGAAACCTTCGGCGACCGATTCGAGGCCAAAGCTGGCCACCACGGTCTCATCGTCGCCGCCGCGGAGATGGATGGCGCCGCGGATGAGTTCGCCGACATAGAAGGTGCGTTCCGGTAGCACGAGCTCGGCCCGGGCTTGGGTCGTCCGCCGATAGGCTACGGACTTGCTCACGATGAGCTTGATCGGAGTCACCGGAATCAGCTTGCGCGCGAAACGCAGGGTGAAGGACGGGATGACGTATTCGCCTTCCTGGTCTGGTGCGACGCCCGAGAAGTTGAGCGTCGCCTCATTGGAGTCCGGGCGGACGAGCTGCCCGGATAGGCGGAGGGCCATACCTCGGGGCGGCCGGATCTCTTTGTCCACCTGTTGCGCCCCGCCGAGGAGGACGTCCGATTCGACCATGATTTGCAGACGGAAAGGCTGCCCGGGTGCGGTGATGCGCGGGGTGATCTCCCAGCTCACGCGATCCTCCGCCCGGGCGAGGAGCCCGAGGAGCAGGAGGACGGTGCTGGCAAGGAATCGACGCATCTCAGTAGTCCTTGCCTTTCTTGGCGGGGGGCTTGCCTCCGTTGCCACCTTTGCCGTCTTTACCCTCTTGGCTGCCGGCTGGCATCTTGCGGCCGAATTCATTCTTCAGGCCCTCGAGGGAGCCGCGGGCTTCCTGTTCGGTCATCTTCTGTTCCTCGCCAGGCTTGCCCTTCTTTGGGTCAGTGCCGCCACTCTTCGGCTTCTGGCGTTCGGGGGGCAGGAAATTTTCTTCGTCATCACCTTCACCTTCGGTGTTCTGGGGGAGCTTGTCGTCCGGAATACGTTTCACGAGCTCGCGGATCACCTCGGCGAGCTCCTCCAGTTTCTTGCGCTGGGCCTCGATGGCTTCCTCAAGCGCGGCGGTTTCGCGTCGCAGAGCGCGGAGCAGTTCCTCGATGGCGTCGGCGTTCGCCTTGGCTTGCCCATCGGCTACATCGAGCTCGTGGGCGCCGCGAAAATCCCCGACGGAGCGCGTCCAGCTCGCGACGACGCCAACGCGCTTGGTCACCATGGCCTCCTCTTTCGGGATGAGTTTTTTGATTGTGCGGTAGGTATCGATACCGCCGCCGAGGGCGGTCGTGGCGGGGACATAGTCCGGTTCGCGGCCTTCGGCCTTGGCCTTATCGAGCAGCTCGATCTGGTCCTTCATGTCCGAGATATCGGCGTCGGCCGCCTCGAGGTAGGAGCGGGCGATGGAAAGTTCCGTCACGTCGCCGGCGGTCTTGCCACCGAGCACGGCCTTACCTTTGCCGAAGCGCACGTGGCCGAGGTTATGCAGCGCCGGCGGGCGCAGGGGATCGACGTCCCGACCGAGTGAGGCGCGCAGGGCCTCCTCCGCCCCGACGAGATCGCCCTCGGCGAGTCGCTTCGTGCCGCGGTTGTGGAGTTCGCGTGCGTCGAGTTGGGCGAGGGGGTCGGCGGGCGCCTTCTCGGCGGCGAGGCCGGCCGACATCAGGAACAGGACGGGGAGGAGGGTTCTCATAATGGGACGTCTTTGCGGCGGGTGGAGGTGAGTGATTCGAGGACGAGAAGGAGGAGCGCGACGCCGATGAACCATTCCTCACGGGGGACGCCGCGGCGGCCGACGCCGCGTTCATCGGTGCCAGCTTGAATCGCGAGCCGCAGGGCTTCCATCCCTTCGCCGGCCTGACCCAGCCGGATGAAGCGGCCGCCGGCGGCCTCGGCGATCGCGCCGAGGGTCTTCTCGTCAAGGCGGCTCGTCACCTCTTCACCTTGGGCGTCCTTCATCGTCTCGAGTGAGCCGACGGAACTGATGACGCGGATCGGGCCACCCGAAGGGGTGCCGACGCCGACGGTATGTACCACGAGTCCCTTGCGTTTGAGCTGCTTGGCCATTTCGATGCCGCCGGCTTCAAGGTCTTCGCCGTCGGTGAGGATGATAAGTAGCTTCCGGTTCCGGTTGGTATAGAAGGCCAGCTCGGCTTCCTCGAGCGCGCGACCGATGTCGGTGCCGACGACCTGGATGCTGGTGGTGTCGGTCTCCTCGAGGGTACGGAAGAACGCATCGTAGTCGCGCGTCAGCGGGCATTGCAGGAAGGCTTGGCCCGCGAAGGCAACGAGGCCGACGTTGCCCGTGCCCTTGCGGCGGACGAAGTTGGCGATGGCGACCTTGGCCCGGGCCAGGCGCGTGGGGCTCATGTCCGATACCAGCATCGATTTCGAGACATCGAGGGCGAACACCACGTCTTCGGTCGCGCCTTTCTGCTGCGACACTTCCACACCCCAGCGTGGGCCCGCGAAGCAGGCCAGCAGCAAGGCGAAGGCGGCCGAGAGCGCGACGTCCTTGGAACGGCGGCGGACTGCGGAATAGCCGGCGGTGAGGCGCGCGAGGAGGTGGGCGGCGGCGAAGCCGGCCAGGCCTCGGCGGCGGCGGCGCTCAGCCCAGCAGAGCGCCCCAAAGAGGACGACCCCACCCAGCACGGCCAGCGCCAGCACCCCGGGTTTCTCGAAATGGAAGTCGGCGGTGTCCATGGTCAGGGCGAACGTGGGCGGAGGAGGCCCCAGCCGAGTTCGAGGAGTAGGAGCAGCCCACCCAGGGCCGCCCAGATGAGGCGATAGCTTTCGTAGACGACCGACTCGCGGATACGCACCTCGGTGCGTTCGAGGCGGTCGATCTCTTCGTAGACGCGGCTCAGTTTGTTCTGGTCGTCGGCGCGGTAGAAGCGGCCGTTGGCGATCTTGGCCATCTTCTCGAGCATCTCGTAGTTGGCCGGGTTGATCGTCTGCATCGGGACCGTTTTGCCGAGGAGGTCGCGGTAGATCTTGCCCGTGCGCGGATCAAAGCGCGGCAGGACGGTGGGCTCATCCTTGCCGAGGCCGATGCAATACATACGGATGCCGAGGGCGGCGGCCAGCTCGGCGGCGGGCACGGGTAGAATCGCTTTGCTCATGTTGTCGTCGCCGTCCGTCAGCAGGATGATGACCTTCGAGCCCTTACCCTTGACGTTCTTCATGCGGTCCACCGCCATCGCGACACCTTCGCCGATGGCAGTGCCAGTCTCTTGGACGATGCCGATGTGCATGCGGTCGATGCCTTTCTCAACCCAAGTCTTGTTGATCGTGAGCGGGCTTAGCAGATAGGGTTTTCCGGAGAATACGACGGCGCCGATGCGGTCGTCGGGACGCTTGGAGAGGAAGTCGTAGATCACGCTCTGGCTGGCCTGCCAGCGCGTGACTTCGGCGCGTGGCGTGCTCATGTCCAGGGCCATCATCGACCAGGAAAGATCCACCACCAGTATGATATCAAGGCCTTCAGTCTCCCGCTCGATCTCCTTGTTCGCCGTCCGCGGGCCAGCGAGGGCGATGATGAGGAGGGCGGCGGTGAGGAGGCGCAGGAAGGCGCGGAGGCGTCCACTCTGCTCGCGTACGGGCCGGCCGATGCCGTCGAGTAGCGATGTGTCTGGATAGGTCAGTGCCGCGGCCTTACCCACTCTTCCCCGCAGCCACGAATAAAGCGGCAGCAGCGCGAGCAGCAGCAGCACCCAAGGATATTGGAATTCGAAGCCAAGGTCCATCAGACGAGATTCCTTTTGGGGAGAGGCGGCGGGCCTGGGAGGGGCGGCGGCACGTCGGGCGTGGGCGGGCGGGGCTTGGGCGTGAGGGGCGACGCGGCGACGGCCGGGCGGGCGAATGTGCGCCGCGCATCCTCGACGCGCCGGGTGGCTTCCCGGATGCCAGCGATGAGTAACGATACCTCGAGCGACGCGCCGGCAAACTTAGCGGCGTCGGCGCTCCGGAGCGCGGCGAGGAGGGGTTGGCGGGCAGGCAGGAAGGCGGGCAGGCCGGCCAAGGCCGCGACTAGTTCTTCCGTCGAAAGTGAGACGGCGGCCCGCGGGTCAATCGCGGCGAGGTAGGCGCGGAGCGCGCGGGTGGATTGGGTGATCGCTTCGGGCGCGGGCAGGGACTCGGCGAGGCGTAGCGCCACGTCGAGTTGGGCGAGCGGCGCCAGTGAAGGCGGCCCCTTGCGGAGGAAGTGGCGAATCGCAACGGCGGCGAGGACCATCAGGCCGAGGGCGATTAAGCCGAGGGCTAAGTTGGATTCCCAGGCCGTCGGCGGGATTGTCGGTTTGGGTCCTTGCAGGACGAACGGGGCTTCTTCGAGGGCGAGGAACATCAGCGGCGACGCCGGCGGCGTTCGAAGAAACGGGAAAGGGTGGGGGCGACGGAATCCTCGGCGTCAAGTCGGGCGACGTCCATCCCCGCGCGACCCAGGCCGGCGGCGGTTGCGGCCAGACGGGCTTCGGCGTTGGCGGCGAAGGTCCGGCGGATGCGCTCCGACCCCGTGTCGACTTCGCGGATCTCGCCCGTCTCGGCGTCTTGGAGGGCGACCATGCCGACATCAGGCAGCGCGCGTTCGCGTGCGTCGACCAGTTGGACGCAGGCGGTGTCATGGCGGGCATTGAGTTCGCCGAGCGCGGCGGCCATCGCGTCGGTGCCTTCGGGGCCGGCGAGAAAATCGGAGACCACGAACACCATCGAGCGGCGCTTGAGCGCGCGGCCCAGGCGGCGCATCGGAGCTGCGAAGGAGGTCTGGCGCGAAGCGGGTTTGAATTCGAGCACGTCGCGGATGAGGCGGAGGACGTGGCGCCGGCCCTTCTTGGGACTCACCCAAAGTTCTTCTCGGTCGGTGAAGAGCAGTAGGCCGACCTTATCGCCCGCCTTGAGCGCGGAGACGGCGAGGCAGGCCGCGACGTCGGCCGCACGTTCGCGGATGGTCGCTTCGCCGGAACCGAACGAAGAGGAACCGGAGATGTCGACCGCGACCACCATCGTGAGTTCGCGTTCCTCACGGTAAAGCCGGATGAACGGCTTGCCCGTGCGCGCGGTCACGTTCCAATCCATCGAGCGCACGTCGTCGCCCGGGATGTATTCACGCAGCTCTTCGAAATCGGTGCCGCGGCCCTTGAAGCGGGAGAGGTAGGCACCGACCATCGCGTCGTTGACCGCACGCGTGGCGACAATCTCGACGCGCTGGGCGCGGCGGAGAGTCTCCTGCGGGTGGGTCGGGACGGGCTGGGCCACGGTCGCCGGGATCGCTTAGGGGACGCTGACGGCGTCGAGCACGCGGCGCACGATGGCGTCGGCGTCGACCCCTTCGGCATCGGCTTCGTAGGTGAGGATGAGGCGGTGGCGGAGGACGTCGGGAGCGATATCCTTCACGTCCTGCGGGGTCACGTGGTCGCGGCCCTGCAGGAAGGCCCAGGCCTTAGCGGCGAGGGTGAGGTTGATGGTCGCGCGCGGGGAGGCGCCGAACTGGAGGAACTTCGCGAGGTCAGGGCCGCCGGGATGCTGGCCGCGGGTGGCGAGTACGAGCGAGACGATGTAGTCGCGGATCGGGTCGGCGACGTGGATGGCGTCGACCGCCTGGCGGGCCTCGAGAATTTCATCCTTCGAGATGACCGCTTCGACGTCGAGCTTCGGCGAGGTCTTGGCCATCGCATCGAGGATCTTGCGTTCTTCCTCGCGCGTCGGGTAGCCGATGTTGAGCTTCAGCATGAAGCGGTCGACCTGGGCTTCGGGGAGCGGGTAGGTGCCTTCCTGGTCGATCGGATTCTGCGTGGCGAGGACGAGGAACGGCGTGGGTAACTTGTGCGTCTCGCCGCCGAGGGTGACTTGGCGTTCCTGCATCGCTTCGAGGAGCGCCGACTGCACCTTGGCGGGCGCGCGGTTGATTTCGTCGGCGAGGACGAAGTTGGCGAAGATCGGCCCGCGCTTGGCGTTATAGTCGCCCGTCTTTGGATCGTAGATGAGCGTGCCGACGATGTCGGCCGGCAGGAGGTCGGGCGTGAACTGGATGCGCGAGAAGTCGGCGTGGACGGTCTGCGCGAGGGTGCGCACGGAGAGCGTCTTCGCGAGGCCGGGGACGCCTTCGAGCAGGACGTGGCCGTTGGCAAGGAGGCCAATGAGGAGGCGGTCGACTAGGTATTGCTGGCCGACGACGACCCGGGCGACCTGTTCGCGGAGACGCGGCACCCAGGTGCCGGCGGCGTTGATGGTGGAGGACATAGGGGAGGGTAAGGGGCGCGCGGGGTGGCACGTTTGGCGGATCTCCGCCTACTGGTCAGCGTCCGGCAAAGCCGGGTTCTTCTCTGAATTAGCAGGACAGCCGGGACTTCTCAACCGCTGCCTTCACAAAAGCGGCAAAGAGGGGGTGGGCGCGGTCCGGGCGGGATTGGAATTCCGGGTGGTACTGGACCCCGACCATCCAGGGGTGGCCCTTGACCTCGACGATTTCGACCAGTCCGCTCTGGGGATTAGTGCCCCCGACCGTCAGGCCGGCGGCTTCGAGTTGGGCCCGGTAGGCGTCGTTGTATTCGAAGCGGTGGCGGTGGCGTTCCTTGATATTGTCCATGCCGTAGGCGGCGCGGGCCCGGCTGCCGGGGGTCAGGGTGCAGTCGTAGGAGCCCAGGCGCATCGTGCCGCCCTTGGTCACCACGCTTTTCTGGGATTCCATAAGATGGATAACGGGGTGCTTGGTCTCCGGGGCGAATTCGGTCGAATGGGCGTCCTTGAGTCCGAGGACGTGACGGGCGTATTCGATGACGGTGATCTGCATGCCGAGGCAGAGGCCGTAGAAGGGGACCTTGCGTTCGCGGGCGAACTGCGCGGCGAGGATCTTGCCTTCGATGCCGCGGTTGCCGAACCCGCCCGGGACGAGGATGCCATCGAGGCCTTCGAGTTGTCCGGTGCCTTTGGTCTCGAGGTCTTCGGCGTCGATACGTACGACCTCGACGGCGGTCTCGTTGGCGATGCCGCCGTGCGTGATGGATTCGTAGACGGATTTATAGGCGTCCTGCAGTTCGATGTATTTGCCGACGACGCCGACGCGCACGCGGTGCTTCGGCTCGAGGAGGCGGCGGACGATTTCGCGCCACGGCGTGATGTCAATCGGCTGGCACTGGAGGCCGAGGCGCTTGACGACGACCTCGTCGATACGCTGCTCGGCGAGCTGCATCGGGAGTTCGTAGATGGAGTGCTCGACGTCGCGGCATTCGAACACGGCATCGAGGCCGACGTTGCAATACAGCGAGAGTTTCTGGCGGTTTTCCTCGCCGATGGGGCGGTCGGTGCGGCAGACGAGGAGGTCGGGCTGGATGCCGATTTCACGCAGTTTTGCGACGGACTGCTGTGAGGGCTTCGTCTTAAGTTCACCCGCGGCCTTGATGAAGGGCACCAGCGTGCAATGCAGGAAGGCGACGTTCTCGCGGCCGGCATCGTGCTGGAACTGGCGGAGCGCTTCGAGGAAGGGCAGGCCTTCAATGTCGCCGGTCGTACCACCGATTTCGGTGATGAGTACGTCGACGCCTTCGCCGCCCTTGAGGATGCGATCCTTGATCTCGTTGGTGACGTGCGGGATGACCTGCACGGTCTTGCCGAGGTAGTCACCGCGGCGTTCCTTCTGGATGACCGTCTCATAGACCTGGCCGGAGCTGAGGCTATTGAGGCGCGAGAGTTCGCCCGAGGTGAAGCGTTCGTAGTGGCCAAGGTCGAGGTCGGTTTC
>CAXNEN010000004.1:0-18527 GCA_964201505.1 Opitutales bacterium | reverse complement strand
TGGGCGCGGGCCCAGCAGAGACTGAGGAGCGCGCCCGTCTGCGTCTTGCAGGTCTTGAGGGCCACGCCAGTCCAGCCGAGTTCGCGACCGAGGCGGACGATGCGCCAATCATGCGCACTCTCATCGAGGAAGAGCGGCATGCGCTGGCTCACGGAGTGGACATCGATGCGGTGCTCCTCGAGCTCATACGGGAACGGTTGCTCGACGTAGCTGAGTCGCTTCCAAAGCTCGGGCAGCTCAGCCTTCACGCGATCGAGGACGCCGTTCACATAGGCCGGATCCATGACGGTGCAGTTGAAGTCGGCGGTGAAGAGTTCGACGCCGAGCGGCAGACCGATCTCGGCGATACGCTTTAGCCGTTCGAAATCCCACGGCGCATCGTTACCACGTAGTTTGACCTTCAGCGCCTTCAGTCCATCGGCCTTGATCCATTCGTCGAGCGAGGAAGGATAGCCGTCGGCGACCTTGTTCGCGCCGGCTTCGGCAAGAGTTAGATAATCGAGGCCGCCGACGAGATGCCAGGCGAGGAGCTTGGTCGTCACCGGTGAGCGGAAATAATCGACAGGGTAGCGACCGGCGAAAGAGACGCCTTGGGCATCGGCGGCGGGCGTGACGTACGCCGACAAGTCGCGATTCATCCACGGCGCGCAGTAGGTGGAATACGTCGGCACCCCATGGGCGATGCCATAGGCGTCATGCAGGGCGAGGTCGAAGGGTGAGCAGCAGACCAGCGCCGCCAGCGTCGGGATGGCGACCCCTTCGGGCAGGCCCGCGTTGAACTTCTTCAGGATACCCGGCAGGGCTTCCTCGAGGAAATCGTGGCCAATCTCCATCGGATGACCACGGGTGCCGAAAGCCGCGTAGGCCCCGGTCAGCGTATCGCAGAAATCATGCAACGCCTTCGAGCGGACGTCATAGGGCACCGGCGAAGGCCAGACCCACTGCACGCTTAGCGGCGTCTCGCCCCACCCTTCAGCGAGGGAGCCATCGGCCTTCTCGACTGTGACGCAGACGCGGGCGCAGACCACGCTTGTGACCGTCTCATGGCCGAACTTAAGCGGAAGTCGTAGGGTGACCGGCAAGGCATGCCAGCGCACCGCGCTGATCCGGATATCGCGTGGATTCATCAGCGCTCAGTCCTGTAGAGCCTGGCCGGAGGTCTCGCGACCGAACTGAGCGATGAAAAAACCAACGATGTAGACCAAGGTAATCGCCGCCGCCGCTTCTTGGTAACCACCGAGATGCTTGACCAACGATCCGCTGAGCAGAACGAATGGGACCGCCACGAGCCGCCCAGCGTTATAGCACACACCCTGTCCGGTAGCGCGCACACGCGTCGGGAAGAGTTCCGGGAGATACAGCGGGAAGAAACCGAAGAAAGCCGAGGTGGCCATACCGAGCAGGAATACCTTGAGGGTCATCAACACTGGGAAGACCCCAAAAATCAGCGTGCCGGTCCAATCTGAGGGAGTGCGATAAACCCAAGCCGTAACGACCAGACCTAAGGCACAGAGAATCTGGTAGCCGCGACGCCGAGAAAGCTTCGCCAGAAGCAACGGGGCGATGAACGTACCGACACAGGCGCCGGAGGAGAGCATCACGAGGGCGAACGCCTTTGCCCGGGTATTTGCAGGGCCGGCAAGCTCGGAAACCCAGAGCGGTAACCACTGCACGGCGCCCCAAGTGCTTACGAAAACCACCGAGACCATCATAATCCCCCCGACCGTCGAACCAAGCAACTCGCCGCTGAAAATTTCTGCCAGGCGGGCCCGGGTTGGACGCGTGCCGGGGAGTAGGGCTTGTTCTGCTTCCTTCTGGGCAGAGCGTTCCCACTTCTCGGACTCGGGCACGAAGAAACGAATCATCAAAGTGAGAATCGCAGGCGAAGCTCCGATGAGAAAATGAATTCGCCAAGATTCATCGGAGGCGGGATAGGCCAGGGCCACACACCCCACCAGAACCATTCCTAAGTTGGCAGCCATTCCAATCATACCGGCCATCTTAGACCGATGGCGCTCTGGCCAAGCCTCCATCACCAAGGCAACGCCGAGCGCCCATTCGCCACCCATACCGAGGGCGGCCATGAAACGGGCGGCCATGAGGTGCGTCGGGTCGGTCGCGAAATAACAGACCCCACTGAAAATTGAGTAGAAGAGAATACTAATGGACATCGCCTTCACCCGCCCGATGCGGTCACCCAGCCAACCGAAAGCGGCTCCACCCAAAGCCGCGCCCACCAGAAACGCCGCCGTGATCCAACCCATCCAGCTGCTGACCCAGACATTGATCGCCTGCGCCCCCTCGGCAGTAATATTGGCCGGCACCATACTCTTGAGGGCGGGGCTCGCTAAGAGCGGAAAAATTGCCTGCTCGTAACCATCCATCATCCAGCCGAGGAAGCCGGCGAGCAGCGTCATCTGCATGCCCTTGGTTATCGCATCTTTGGTGCCGTCGGAATTGCTCATAAGGGATGGCCCCATCAGAAAGAGATATCCCGAGCCTTCAAGTAACGAATTACAGTGCGGCGATTGGGACTTGTTCCGCCGAACGGGTTTGCCGTTAATAGGTTGATATCAATCCTTCAAGCATGAGCACCCCGAAGCACCCCGAGCCCACCGGCATGATTCGCCGTAAGCGCCGCATCGAAGGTAGCGCCGCCATCCTGCTCCCCTTTCTTGCCAACGGAGACATCGACTGGGTCGGCTTCACCGCCCACGTCCGCCGTACCGTCGCGGCGGGCCTGGCTCCGGCAGTGAATATGGATACGGGCTTTGGCAATCTCATCGACGATACTATCCGCCAGAAAGCCCTGCAAATCACCCAGGCGGAAACGGGCGGCAAATGGTTTGTCGCCGGCGCCTTCGTCCTCGATCAAGCTGGGGCTGCTTTCGACCTCGCTGCCTACGCCCGCCAGATTGATCTGATTCAGCAACACGGCGGCACGCCGGTCATTTTCCAGAGCTACGGCCTAACCCATCAACCTGATGAAAAAATCGTGGAAGCCTATGCCGCTATTGGCCGGCATGCGCCGAGATTCGTTGGCTTCGAACTCGGCCAAATGTTCGCGCCTTTCGGCAAAATCTATTCGCTCGAAGTCTACCATGGCTTGATGGGCATCCCCCAATGCATCGGCGCTAAACACTCGTCGCTCCGGCGTGATCTAGAATGGGAACGCCTCGCCCTACGTGATGCGACCCGCCCGGATTTCCGGGTCTACACCGGCAACGACCTTGCCATCGACATGGTGATGTACGGCAGCGACTACCTGCTCGGGCTGAGCACCTTCGCCCCGGAAGCTTTTGCCTTACGGGATATGGCCTGGGAAAACGGCGACGCGGCCTTCTACGAGATCAATGACCTCCTTCAGTATCTCGGCTTCCTGGCCTTCCGCCCCCCTGTACCCGCCTATAAACACTCCGCCGCGATGTTCCTGAAACTTCGGGGTTGGATTGGTTGCGACGACACCCATCCGCACTCGGCCAAGCGTCCGGAGTCTGACCGCGATATCCTCGCCGACATCGCTCGGCGTATCGAAGCCCTCCGCTGAGCCATGACCACCCCCTTTAAGCTCACCCGCGTCGCGTCGCTCAAGACCCCTGGCGATTTTCGCGCCCACTGCGTAGCCGTCGGTGCTGACCTCCCCTTAGAGGACACCATCGAAGCGGGCCCCAGCAACCCGCTCTTGCAGCCCATCGCCCGGACGAAGGTCAACGGCAAGACCATCGGGAACCGCATCGCCATCCATCCGATGGAGGGCTGGGACGGCACCACCACCGGCGGCATCTCCGAGGAGATGAAGCGTCGCTGGCAGCGCTTCGGCGCGAGCGGAGCCAAGCTGATCTGCGGCGCCGAGGCCATGGCCGTGCGCGCCGATGGCCGCGCGAACATGAACCAACTGATCCTCAATGAGGAGAACCAGGCTGGCATCACCGAACTCGTCGGCATCCTCAAGGCCGAGCACCTCGCCCGCTGGGGTTCGGTCGACGACCTGGTCATCGGCTTCCAGCTCACCCACTCTGGCCGCTTCTGCCGTCCGCATGACAAGAAGCGCTGGGAATCCCGCGTGGCCTACCGCCACCCGATCCTCGACAAGAAATTCAACGTGACGTCGGACGACCAGATTCTGACCGACGCCGAGGTCGAGGAGCTGATCCGCTGCTATGTGAAGGCCGCCCGTCTGGCCCGCGAGTGCGGCGCCGACTTCGTCGACATCAAGCACTGCCACGGCTACCTCCTGCACGAATTCCTCAGCGCCCACTCGCGTCCGGGCAAGTTCGGTGGCTCGTTCGAGAACCGCACCCGCATTTTGCGCGACATCATAGCTGGCATCCGAGCCGACGGTAACGCCATCGACATCGGCGTGCGCCTGAGCCTGTTCGACATGGTGCCCTTCCGTCCAGACCCTGCACTCAGTGTGCCGGGTAAACTCGGCCCCGGCGTCCCCGAAGAGCATACCCACCTCCTGCCCTACCATTACGCCTTTGGCGTCAACCCGGCGAACCCTACCGAAATCGACCTGACCGAGACCTTCGCCTTCGTGAGGCTGCTCGGCGAACTCGGCGTGAAGATTCTCAACACCACCGCCGGCTCACCTTACTCTACGCCGCACCTCCAGCGCCCCGCGGCCTACCCGCCCAGCGACGGCTACCAGCCGGCGCATGATCCGCTCATCGACGTCGCCCGTCAGGTGCAGGCGGTTCGGTCTGTACGTGAACGAGCGCCCGCTGGCATGATTATCGTGAGCTCAGGCCTCAGTTACGTACAAGAATACCTCCCCCACATCGCCCAGCATATCCTGCGGACCGGCGGCAGCGACTCCATCGGAGTTGGCCGGGCAGTGCTTAGTTATCCAGCCATGCTCGCCGACGCCGCGAAGAACGGGGCGCTCGAGACCAAGTTAATCTGCCGTACGTTCAGCGACTGCACGACCGCGCCGCGCAACGGACTCATCTCCGGCTGCTACCCGCTCGATAAGTATTACACCGCGAAGCCGGAGTTCCAGCAGCTCAAGGACATCAAGAAGAACGTCGGGACCTGAAGACGCTTAGGGCTTCTCGAAGATTAGCAGATGCTGCCAAGGCAGGCCCGGCTTGTTCGTCACGAACCGAAAGCCCGCGGCTTCGAACTCCTTGCGGGCCTGCGCTTCGGTCATCTTGTGGTGCGGCTTAATCGGGACATTATCATCCTCCGCACGATACTCGAGCAGGTAGATGCGGCCTTTCGGCTTCAACGCCGAACGGAGCGAGGCTAGCATCTCCACTGGGTGGTCGAATTCGTGGTAAGCGTCGACCATCAGCGCGGCATCAATCGAGGCCGGCGGCAACTTCACGTCATCGATCGCGCCGAGGTGCGGCTGAACGTTCGTCACGCCCAGCTTAGCGGATTCCGCCTTCAGGAACTCGAGCATCTCCGGCTGAATGTCCACCGCGACGACCTTACCCCGGGGCAACTTGCGGGCGATACGGAAAGAATAGTAGCCTGAGCCGGCGCCGATATCGGCCAGGACGTCGTCCGGCTTCAGCTCCAACAAGGCGATGGCCTTCGAGGGGGCCTCCTCCTTCTCGCGGTCGGTGCGCTCCAGCCAGCCGATACCAGGATGGCCCATCACCTGCGAGATCTCGCGCCCCATCCAGACCTTCCCAATGCCGTCCGAAGAAGGCGTGCGGCTTTCATACTTGGCCGGTGCGGCGGCAGGGGCGGCGGCGACGGGGCGCGACCAGAAGAACAGGCCGACGGCTCCGCCCACGAGCAGCACGGAGGAAAGCACAGGGTATCTTTTCAACATGGGAGCAGACTGCGGGGCGGCCGGGGCAGCGCAAGCGCGACCGAACGGCGTCACTTCTTCGGCGACTCGTTGCAGTGATCGCAGACCTTACCGGCCTTGGCGGCTTTAACGCAGCATGGGTGGTTGCATTTTTCGCCCCGCTTCGTCGCCTTGTCGCAGCAGCTACCTTCCTGGTATTTCGGCGCAGCCTTAGGCGGCGCGGAGGGAGCGGTATCGGCGGCACAGAGGACGACGACGGAGGCAAGCAATAGGGCAAGGTTTCGCATGGGTCAGAATCTTGCGACCTCGTGGCAGCCCACAAGCGAAAACAATAAGGGCCGACTCATGTCGGCCCTTAAGGGGAAGATCGGCGAAGCGCTTACTTCTTATTGCAAGTACCCGACTTGACCTTGGTCACCGGCGCAACCTTGACCACGGACTTATTCTTGTCGTCGCACTTGCGCTCCACCTCGGGCTTCTTGTTCACCTGAGGGGTGACGACCTTCGGCTTCACGACGACCGGCTTGGTCGGAGGCGTCACCACGGTGGTCGTGGTCGTAGCCGCAAAGAGAGAGGCGGTAAGGAGCAGCAGGCTCAGGGACGCGGTTGTTTTTATGTTGTCATCAATCTACCCGAGTTTGAGTCAGAGACAACTGAAGTCTTAGATATTTAACATTGGTAAAGAGGTCATATTACACAG
Source organism: Opitutales bacterium (assembly GCA_964201505.1). Taxonomy (GTDB): domain Bacteria; phylum Verrucomicrobiota; class Verrucomicrobiia; order Opitutales; family UBA953; genus UBA953. The sequence continues at coordinate 12,063 of CAXNEN010000004.1, read as the reverse complement.
TATTTATGGGATATTTTGACATATAATTTACGCGTAGAGTGGAAGCCGTAAACTCGGCATCTGGCTTGCAAGCGGAACAACCCTAAGGGATACTCCTTATGTAGACCCTAGTGGGGCTATTATGCGGAACCTAAGCAAATCTCGCTACGGCTTCAGCCTCATCCTTTCGCTCACCGTGATGGCGATGCTCGTGCTGAGCCTAGTGGTCATTGCCTCATTCATCGCGGTGGAGTCTCGCTTGGCCAATCATAGCCACCAACTGGCCCGTGCTCGCCTCAATGCGGTGGTCGCGCTCAAGCTCGCCCTCGGCCACCTTCAGCAGGAGGCTGGGCCCGATCAGCGCTCGACCGCGCGCGCGGACATCACCCAACCTGGCGTCGCCGTCGCCTCGCTCCGCAACCCGATGTGGACGGGCATCTGGCGCACCGATTTCCCCGATGTACCCCCGGCTTGGCTCGTCAGCGGCCGACATGATGCCGATTCAGCCTCCTCGCAATCGACGAGCCTCGGCCCGGCCGCTGAATCCGTCGCAACCTATAATCGCTTCAGCACCCCCCGGCTGACCTCGGACTATCCTTCATCCACCCTCACGCCTTGGGGTACCACGGATTACACGATGAAGTACAACTCCCCGCTCTTACCAGACTTGGCTCCCTCGGACTACTCCATACCCGACCACCTGGCGGTCACGCTAGTTGGAACAGGAAGCGCGCTCCCTGAAATACAAGTCCTTGGTATGCCCTCCAAACCCAGCGGCCTCGTGACCTTGGCCAGGGTACCGCTCCCAGGTGCAGCGAACGGAGACGGAACCGCCAGCGATGCTGGCGGCAGCTACGCCTATTGGATCGGAGACGAAGGCATCAAGGCGCGTATCAATCTTACGGATGGCCGAAAGCAGGTTGCCCCGACGGTGGATCAAATCATTTCGCTGCGCAGCCCGAACACGACCGCCTATGCCCTGCTGCCCGGCCTAAGCAACCTCACCAAACCTTCGGACCTTACCAAAATCGAAAAGACTTCCAACCTGGGGCTGCTTGGTGGCTTCATGTCCGCGGACACGCCTTTCAATAATTGTGATAAGCGCCTTTTCCACGACGTCACTTTTTCGGCCGCCGGGGTGCTAGCGGACTCCGCCAACGGCGGCCTGAAGCGCGACCTCTCGGTGGCGTTCGAGCTGAGCGACGAGAAGTTCGCTAACAGCGAATTCGGGCAAGGCCAGTTCGACACCAACGTCGCGGCGGCCAGCCATAATCTGGGAGGATACGAAGCCAGCCCGATGCCTGTCCTGAAAGATAACACCAATAAGAGCTACTTCGCCGCGCCGGTCTTCAATCGGAGTAACGGCCTTGGCGGCACCCTCCGCGGGCCGACCTGGTGGGCCCTCCGCGACTACCATCGCCTGTATAAGCAAATCGGCTGGGGAAGTGCCCTAGGTACGTCGGATCGCAGCATCGGCAGCAACCCCACCCTCATCGCCCGTTCCTTCTTCCCTAACGTCACAGCCGGCCACCCGGAAGGCGGCGGCGCGCCTACGGACAACAACAGCCTCCGCAACCGACTCTACGGCTATTCCGACGTCTTCAATGGCGAAGTCGCCAGCGCTAATCCCAACGCTTCTGACTATGCGGACGGCAAGCTTGTACCGCGCCCGTTGAATTGCGCCGTCTCACCTTACGTCAGTCGCGTCCAACTCGTTTTCAGCGTGAACAAGGAAGAAATCGTTACGCGCACGCTGGAGCGCGTATGGGACCCAGTCAGGCGTAGGTGGATGTGGGTCGAGTGGACGAGAACGAGCGTTACCCTCTGGCTCAACCTCACACCCGTCGTGTCGATCCACAATCCCTACAACGTGGCCCTGCAATTCAGACGCATGACCCAGAACGGGGACCAGTCCGTGGCGATTTCGTTCTCCGACATGACGAAGTGGAACTTTGTCGTACGCAATTACGCCAGCCCGAGCTCACCGAACACGATTCCGCTCAGCAGATTCTTCAACATGCAAGCGGCCGACTCCACCGAAGCGGACAGCTTCAAAGTCTACCTCCCCAAGGACGTCGTCATCGCCCCGGGCGAAACCCGCGTGTTCTCCTGCCCGCCCGGCAACGAAAAATGGGCCCAGGCTGTCCAGCTCACCAACACCTATTCATCTACCGGCGGCTTCTTCGACGACGCGGCGGACTGGGGCTTCGGCTCCGCCTCGGTCTTCAACTTATCCAACGCTATCGGCATGCAAATCAATCCGTCCGGAGGAAATTTTCGCATGCGCCACGGGCTTACCTGCTGGCCAAACGACGAGCTCAAGAACAATGGAAACAGCGTCGATCTCTTCTTCAAGAGCAGCGAACAGGCGGAAGTGGTGCATAAGAATATCTCCGACACGACCTTCACGGGTCTGATGCCTGGTGCCTATGGCGCCCCTACCGGCGAGAAGTTTTTCGCGGACTACTCTTACATCAACGATAAGTTCTTCCCTGACGGCAGTCCGGCTGAACCATCGATCATTAGCGTCATCGAAATTGCCGCCAAGACCGCCGATAGCACGACGCCTGACCTCGCTTCCGCCGCCACGGCTAGCCCCTTCCCCACCTATACGCACTCCAACCCTCTCGCCGCCAGTAGCCGGCCCGATGGCGCCGGACGCAACCCGACGTCGGGCACCGCCCTGACCGGCGCCGCTCCGAGCTATGAGCTTAAAATCCTGACGCCAGATTCTTGGGACAACCTCATCGAGCTCGTGCCGCGTACGGCAGCACAGGAACTCGACCCCAACGCGCCGACCATCGCTTTTAATGGCTACACGCGGAAAACCGGCGACGGCACTAAAGCAATTCTCACCGAAGTCCCCTTAGTCCAGCCGACCTCACTGGCCCAATACACCCACGCCAACTTCGGGGTGCGTGACCAAGCTCCGCTCTTCAGCATCGGCAATAGTTTTGCGACGACTTTGGTGCCTGCCGAGAAAGCCTGGCATAATTACTCCGGCTGGACCGAATACGACCAGACCTACCTGCTCAACGCCGCACTCTGGGACGGCTATTTCCTCTCCAGCATCGCCCCGCAAATGATCACGGGGGGTACCACCCCGCTGGCTCCCCGGATCAGCAATCTAGAGACCAAGAGCATCGCTTACGCCGATAGCCTCACCGGGGCGCCGACCAACGAGCAACCGAGCGACACCGGACTCTCGCCTAACACCCAACTCACCATGGAATCAGTCGTTACAGCCTTCGTGAACGGCACCGCACCTCTGGATAATCCACGATTCGCTCTCATCACACCCGCTGGTGATGAGAACTCTCAGGAGAAACTGCTCGCCGACCATCGCCGGTCCGCGAGCGTCTTGCTCAACACCGGCGCCTTCAACGTCAATTCAACTTCGATCGAAGCCTGGAAGAGCTTCCTCGGCTCGACCCGTAAGATGGCGATGCTCGACGGCAACAGTCAGCTCCCTGTCAACGCGCCCTTCCCTCGCACACTCTCACCAACCGGCGCAATCAAGGCCGAGGGCAACATGACCGATAGTCGCGCCTGGACTGGCTTCAGCGACCTCACCGATGAGAAGATCGTCGCACTCGCCCAGGCCATAGTCGACGAAAACAAGCTGCGCTTCCAGGTGCGTACCCGCACGGAATGGGACCAGGGAGCGACCACGCCACCTGCCACCCGCCTCTTCCGCGGACTGACCAAGGCGACCACCCCTTATCTCAGCCTTTCCGAGTTCATCAACCGGTTCCTCTCGCCGCTCACGGACTCCGATACCGGTCGATGCGGCGCACTCCAAGCCGCGATCTTCCGCGCCGACCAAACATATAATACCGGCCTCAGCGACCGGCTCATCAGTTCTCTGCCCGGCGTGGCGCTCACCACCGCCTCCGTCTCCACCCCAACCTCGAGTTGGTCCTTCGCCCCTAAAAATATCGAGATGATCACCCAGGGAGGCACTAGCCGCACCCATACCGCTCTCGGCGCACCCGGCAACCTGCTCCAATCCGATCTCCTGCAAAGCCTCGGGCCCGCCCTCGCGACCCGCTCCGACACCTTCACCATCCGATGCTACGGCGACGCCAACGTCCTCGAAGGCCTACCCGCCAAGGCTTGGATCGAGGCGACCGTCCAGCGCATGCCGGAATTCATCGATGCGACCAATGTGCCGGAAACCGGCGCCTCCGCCCCGCGGCCAATGCTCATGTCCGTGGACCCTGACCTTTCCGGAACCCCCGCCTCACTCTCCCGTTTCATCACCCCAGTCAACCATGCCCTTGGCCGCCGTTTCAAAGTCATCTCCATCCGCTGGCTCAATCCGGATGACATCTAAGTCGGTTCTTGGCCTAGTCTTGCTTGCGACGACGGCCCTCCTTTACGGCCAAGGTAAGCCTGACGATTACATCGAAGCGAAAATCCGTATCGTCTCGCTCGAGCAACCCATCCTCGACCACGGCATCGTCAGCCGCGGTAAATTCACCCCGCTGATTATCGCCACGGCAGCGCTCAGCCGGGAGATCGACTATCGCGGGCCGGCGAAATTCGAGCTGATTACCACCGCTGCGGAACCGACCGACGAAGCTAAAACCAAAGGTAAGGAAGCTTCCGCCCGTAAGGCCACTTGGTGGATCAAACTGCCCACCGACAAGACCGTTCACAGGCTGATTCTTCTCGTTGGCCAGCCTGCGGAGAGCGGCGGCATGATCGCCATAGAGGATGACGCGAAAACGTTTACCTTCGGCACTAACCGGTACCTTAATTTCTGTCCCTATCCCATCAGCGTGAAGCTTCCGGTCGGCGTGCTCCCGATCCCCAGCCAATCGTCCAAGACCACGAAGTCTGGCGCTAAGAGTGGCGTCTATTATGACCTCGTGATCAAGAGCAAAGAGAACGGCGAAGAGAAGATGGCTTACTCCACCCGCATCCTGCAAAATGATGGTGTCCGTAAACTCTATTTCATCTACCCGACCCAAGCCGACACCAGCCGCTTACGATTCAAAGTCATCGAAGACCGGCCGCCGCCCAAGGAGCTTCCTGGTAAGAAGGAAGTCCCTGAGCCGAAGGGAAAGTAAGCGAGGTCTTCCCGACGCTAAATCGTCACCGCAATCCGGATATCGCCAGTCACGGACCCAAGACGATGAAAAACGGCGCTAGGGCCGCAATTCCGAGTTAGCTTGATGGCTAAAACAGTGACGTCAGAGGGCGGGCAGTAGGCCTCGGGGACTACTCCCTTTAACGATATTACTTATACCGCCCATGGTGTCTTAACTTGAGTGCGTCGCGACCGCACCCAGAATGCAAGCGTGCCCACTGCGACCATGACGTCGAGACGCCGAACAGGCTTCAGCCTCGTGCTGTCCCTTCTGGTGATGTCGATTGTGCTCATGACGACCATCACCGTCGCTTCATTCGTGACGATCGAATCACGCCTCACCGGGCAGCACCACAATAAGCAACGGGCCAAGCTGAACGCCGTAGCCTCAATGCGCCTCGCACTGGCACATCTTCAGCAGGAAGCGGGACCGGACCGCCGGATGACCGCGCGCGCCGATATCATTGCGAACACAACGCAACCTAGCTGGACATGGCAAACGATCCGCAATCCGCTATGGACCGGAGTCTGGCGGAGTGACCAACAACTGCAACCGCCCTCCTGGCTGATCAGTGGACGCCCCGACCAACGACCAGGGTCGCAATCGGTCAACCTTTATGGAATGACAGATTTCTTCACCGATCAGTGGGTGCCATGGCAGACCGACTTCACCATCCCTTCCAACCTGCTCGTGCCGCTTGTCGGCAATGCTTGCGCCAACGCCCATGAGCTCGCCACGTCGACAAGTCCCGGACGGCCGGATGGACGCATCAGCTTGCCGCGCATTGGCCTACCTGACACGGGTGCAAACGGTTCCTACTGCTACTGGATAGGGGATGAAGGCGTAAAAGCCCGCATCAACCTGACCGACCCGAGACTCACTCCCCTCAGCGGTAGCACCACGCCACAACTCCAGCAGGAAGCCTTACGCGGCACCGCGCGCTCGGGGACCGGCATCCTCGCCGGACTGGAGAACATGCCCCTGAGCGGCATCGACCGTCGCATCACCCAGATGAGCGAGCTTCCTTTCCTGACGGGCCCTGGACTTGGCCTCACGGAAACGACGCCGCCATCTCGCGCCAAGCGCCTCTTCACGGAGGCGACCCTGTGGTCCCGGGGCGTCAACTGCGACTCACTCTGGGGAGGACTCAAGGTCGACCTCTCCCTGGCCTTCGAGAAGACCGACCCCGAATGGGATGCGAGCGAATTCGGCCAAGGCCCCATCCCACTGGATTCGAAGGGAGCGCAACTCTCCGGCGTCACTTACACCTTCCCAGCATACCCGTCCTCCTCGAACGCTCCAGCGTATGCGAATATCAAGTCGTCTTCAAAGTCCATGGACGGGGTGAACAAGAGCGTATCGAGGATCTACTCCCAGGGCACCATCATCGGCCCGAACTGGGAAGCGCTCCGCAACTATCACCGTTTATACAAAGAGATTAATTGGGCGGACGCCAAACTACCGGAATTGAACGCGCGGGCGCACTTCCCGAACGGCAAGATTTTTGCTGCGGATGGCAGTTACGGGAATGCTAACCACTATAGTCGCCTTTATAACCGGGAGGACTCGGCTGGTGATTTCATGGGCTCAGCGACCCTCCTTGGACGAACAATGCCGCGGCCGATCAAAGTCGCAGTCAGCCCATACTTATGCAGGCAGATCCTTGTTTGGGGACTCCAAGACGTGTCCGGCGTACTTAACCTTACGGTAACACCGGTCATCGTACTGCACAATCCCTACAACGTAGCACTCCGCCTAAATTCGACTGACGCCGCCGCCATGATCTCAGAGGACGCCGCCATGCGCATCTCGTTCCGAAAATGGGGGAGTCTCGTTCTTCGTCTTCAGAAGAACGGAATGCCGTTCTGGGATAAGACGGTCGAGGAACTCGCCATGCAAGCGGACCCGACCACGAACGCCGTGGAAAACTTTAGGTTCAACGTCGGGAAAGATACGGTGTTAAAACCAGGCGAGTTTCGTGTCCTATCTTATTCCGCCATGGGAAAAGCCCCATCGCTCCCCAGTACCCGCCCATTCGCCCGAAACCCAGTGACCGAATCCATACCAGTGAAGCTCCTTGTGGCATCAGAAGGCATGGACACACGGGGCGGATTCAGGTTGCCGTGCCGGGATGTCTCAAACAACCCCGTCCCCCTGACATACTCTGGCAACATCGAGGACAGCATATCCGTGACGTTCCGGAACGTCGGAAGATTCGAGGCGCGCGTCTTACTTAGGTCATGGCCCGGAGACTTCGTGACCATCTCCGCCAATGCCACTGAAGCCGAAGCATACGGAAATTGCAGCGAACTCACTACGATGATGGCGGCCGACCTGACCCGCAGCGGAGGCGACGCAGTCTTATCCGTAGGGGGAACTGGCCTTACCCTCCCCGACACCAATTCGGAGCCCAGGATACTCGCCATACATGACTACGGCATCAGGTGGCCAAAGGACGCCCTCCCTTACCCGCTCTTCAGCCACTCAAACCCCATGGCAGCGTCGACGCGTGCCGATGCGAACGGAATGCAAGTGACGTCAACGCCTACAGGCTTCGCACATACCTCACCCAGCTACAAGATGACGATTCGGCAAGAAAGCGACTGGTCGGCAGTCCTTGCCACTGCCGGCACACAGGCGTTTGGAGGCATGAGCCATAAACCAGAGCTAGGAGGAGCTACCTCCGCGGTATACACCGAGGTGCCGCTATCTGCGCCGCTGACCCTAGCGCAGTTCACCCATGCGAATTACGGCATCAGGGATCAAGATCCTCTCTTCCAGATCGGTAACAGCTACGCACCTTTATTCGGGGTGATTAACTCGCAGGGCGGAACGCTGTCGAACGGCGTCACCATGCATGATAGCTCATGGATGATGAATTCGGCATTGTTTGATCGATTCTTTCTTTCGGGAGCCGCGCCGGTAATCACACGCGGCCAAGTAATCACGGAGGCAAAAAACCTCGAAGAAGTCCTCGATGAATTCGCCACGGGCGTTGGTCGCCTCGCCAACCCTCGCACCAAGCTCTACGCGACTCGCGACTCCGCTACCGTCCGCGCCATGCTCTCCGACCATCGTCGCATTGCGGGCACGATATTGACCGACGGCACCTTCAACGTGAATAGCACGTCCGTCGATGCGTGGGCGGCGCTGCTGGCCAGCGCCAAACGCAACACGATGGGCGCGGCCAGCGAACTCCAGCCAGGGCCGGATAAAAACGCCCGTTTCCCCCGCTCCATCCGTGCTGACGACGCCGACACCAATCATCGGACCGCCTTCAATCTCCCGAAAGCCTGGACCGGGCTGACGACCCTGGACGACACCCAAATCAAGCTTCTGGCCCGAGCAATCGTCGAAGAAACCCGCAACAGAATACGCCAGAACCACCGCTACCCGTACGGTATTAAGATTGGATTAGATGTGCATTATGCCATCAGAAACAGGGGCGTAGAAGTCCCACTTCCTTACATTGGACTTTCGCAATTTGTGAACCGTTTCAATTGCGGGGCATATCCGCAACAGGTCAGTTATCTAGGATGCCTGGAAAATGCGATCATCAGGGCTGACCTTGCCGGCGCCGACCTCTCCAACCGAACCTCAGCCCCAGCACCATCCTTCACCAACGCAAACCTCAACTCAACGTCGACCGTGGGAAGGGTCCCATGGGTAGCACAACCAATGAACGTCTTGGCGACCAATCCGAGCTCCCCCTACCAAACACGAAGCCACAGCCTGAGAGCTGCGCCAGCCTCCCTGATGCAGTCCGATATCTTGGCGGCGGTCGGTTCTGCCCTAAGCACGCGATCCGACACTTTCGTCATCCGCTGTTACGGAGATGCCACGGATCCGCTGAACCCCGCAAGGACGCTGGCTGGCTGCTGGATCGAAGCCATCGTGCAACGCATCCCCGAATTCTGCGATCCGAGCCAGCCGCCTGAGACGGAGGTATGCAGTCCGACGGACGGCAGACTCCACAACCCCCTTCTATCCAATATAAATCGTGCGCTCGGACGACGGTTTGTGATTCTCTCCGCACGAATCCTTACGCAGGAGGACCTATGAACGCCCGCCACCTACTTGCGTTCGGGCTCGTCCTCGTCCTCCTTCAGTCCGGGCTCGCCGCACAGACCGCCGACAAGCCTGGCGTCAGCATACGCTTCCGCGCACTAGCCTTCGACGACCCAATCCTGGGCGCCAACTACCTTGAGGGGGAGGCATTACGGCGAATCGATATCCCCAACAACGCCTTCACCCATGAGATCAAGTATCAAGGCGCGAACACCCTCCGCTTCATCACGATTGATGAAGAGACCCTCAACCCTAAGCCGCTCTCCCCGGAGATATCGGCAGCCACCCAACGCCTAAGGCGGGCCCAGGCGATGACGTTGCAGGCGTCGGACGAGTTTGAGCAGATCGGTCGGTTGCGCGATACGCTCAATCTTCAGGCCGGCGAAAGCGCCCAGAAACCGACCGCAGGAGACAAGGCTAGGATCGACGCCCTCAACGAAAGACTCCAGGAGCTCTCCGTTATTCTCGCCGGAGCATCCAAGGAGACCGAAGAAGCCCAACTCCTAATCCTCCGGCTGGAGTCCTCCCCCCAAGCACCAGCGAAAGATGCCCAAAAGAAAGGCGGCAAAGCACCCAAGCCGACCTCTACGCCCACCGCAGAATACACCTTCCAGAAGGACGGAAGCTACCTACTACTCTTCTCTTCGGCCGGTAACGGACACCAGATTCTAGCCATGGATGACACCGCGGGGGCCTTCCCTTACGGCTCATTCCAATTCTTCAACCTCACCGGTAAGGACGTACAAATCCGCTACCCGGACCACAATGTCTTGTTGAAGGCCAATACGCGCATCGTCGTCAAGAATCCGGCGCCTGATTATCAATATGCCTTGGCCGAGGTCCACACCAAGGCCGACGACGGCTACCACCTGGGACACCTCTACCGCGCACTACAACAACCTGAGGTACGCTCACTCATCTTCCTCCTCCCGATACCCGACGAGCCACACGCAATTCGCACCAAGACCATCGAAGATCGCCGAGCGGCGGAAGTCGCGGGTAAGAAGTGATTAGGAGACGTAGCGCCAGTCGAGGATCTCGGCCTGTGGGATACGCCGGCCCTGCCAGCGGTTCCACTGCAGCTTGACGGCCATCTCAATCGCCTTACCGGGCTCCGGCATCCGGTCCGCCATGCGCCAGGCGACGAAGCTCAGGCGACGCCCACCACTGAGCGGAAGCTGGTGACGGAAATTGCCTTCGCCAAAGGGCGTGGGCGGACGGTCAAAGACGAATCCCTTGAAGCCGAAGACCGGCTCGGCGTTACCCTCGCCGAATGGCTGCAAGAGATCGAGGTCGTCGAGCAACTGGTCGGTGACTTCGGAAGGTTTGATCCAGTGGGCGATATCGATATCGCGTCCGTCCGCATGGACGACACCGAGGAGCTTCTGAGCTTCGACGGCGGCGGAAAAGCGCGCCCGGAAGGCCTCAACGTCGCTGACATTAAGCGAAACGCCGACGGCCATGGGATGACCGCCGTAGGTCTTGAGCAGGTCGGCGCAGGCACCGAGGGCCTCGACGAGATTGGTGCCGGGGACGCTGCGGCCGGAGCCCTTAGCACTCTCCCCTTCTTTGCCGAGAACGATGACCGGGCGATCGAGCGCGCGGCAGATCTTGCCGGCGGCGATACCGACGACTCCCGGATGCCAGTCACCGTGGACGACGTAGCCGGCGAGATCGCCCATCGCCTTGGCCTGGGCCATGGCTTCTTCGGTGACCTTCTTATCAATCTCTTGACGTTCGCGATTGATGGCATCCAGTTGCGCGGCGTCGCGCAGGCAGTCATCCGGATCGTCGGAAAGCAGCAGACGCAGTGGCAACGAGGCGTCCGCGAGACGGCCGCTGGCGTTGATCCGCGGGCCGATGCGGTAAGAGACGTCGACCGAGGTCAGCGTCCCTCCCGGCTCCATACCACTGACAGCGATGAGCGCGCGGACACCTTGGCGGCGGGCTTCGCCGAGGGCCTTGAGGCCGTGGGCAGCGAGGATGCGATTCTCTGAACGGAGAGGCACGAGGTCGGCAATCGTGCCGAGGGCGGCGAGATCGAGGTAGTCCTTCACCACGATGTTCGTGCCGCGTTCGTCGCCGGCTAGGCGGAGGACCTTCAGCACGCCATGGACGAGCTTGAAGACCAGTCCAGCGGTACAAAGCGTCTGCCACGGAGCGTCCTCGGCGTCGTTGACGCGCGGATTGACCAACGTGCAGGTCACGCGGGATTCCTTGGCCACGTGGTGGTCGACCACGATGACGTCGACTCCTTCGGCGCGCAGACGATCGACTTCCGGTTTTGAGTTCGTGCCACAATCGAGGGCGACGAAGAGCTGCGGCCTGGCTTCGGCGAGCACGCGCTCCAGAGCGGCCATCGAAAGGCCATAGCCTTCCTCGAGGCGGCGAGGAACGAAGTATTCTGGGTGGGCGTCAAGCCGGCGCATGAAGTGGACGAGCATGGCCGTACTCGAGACGCCATCGACGTCGTAGTCGCCCAGGATGGCGATACGCTCACCCTTGGCGGCGGCGAGCACGAGGCGTTCGGCGGCTTCGCGCAAGCCACCCACCGCGAATGGATCGGAGACATGGGCGAGCTGAGGGCGGAGATGACGCTCTGCCTCGGCCTCGTCCGTAAAGGAACGGGAGAGGACAGTGGCCAGGGGTTCGGAAACCCCCAGCGCAACCGCGATTCGTCGGGCAAGCCCGGCGTCCGCGGCCCGGTGAGACCAGGCAGCCATGTGCGGGGTGACCCTTAGGCGTCCTTTTCGGAGCCAGCCTCCCAGGAGTAGGTGCGCGGGAGTTCCGCGGCATCGACGCCCTTACGTTCACCCTTATGCCACCAGTAGAAGACGGGGCTCGCGATGAAGATGGAGGAGAAGGTTCCAGTGAGCACGCCGTAGATGAAGATCTCGCCGTAAAGGCGGACGTCGCCGGC
>CAXNEN010000003.1:0-20590 GCA_964201505.1 Opitutales bacterium | reverse complement strand
CCGAAGCTCGACTGGAAGAAGGTCAGGCCAGCATGGCGGAGCGGTTGGTTCATCGAGATATTGAAGGGGAAGGAGCTCGCGCCTTCCTTGAGCGTCACGTCGCTAGCGAAGCGCTTGGGCGTCTCGGTTCCGGGATACTTCTCGTGGGTGAACTTATCCAACTGCACTGTGAAGGGAACGTAGTGGCGGGTCCGACGGAGCGAGAGATCGTAGGTCTTGCCGGCGTCTACGAAGGTCTGGGCATCGAAAGATTCCGTCAGGTTGAGGTTCAGGACCCAGATACCGAGCGACTCGTTCTTCTTTTTTAGTTCGACGATCGCCGTGGGTGCGTTGGGCTTATTGTCGTCGTAGCTTTCCGGCAGAGGCTTGTAGACCAGCTCAGTGCGGGCGCCGATACCTTGGGTTGCCTTGAGGGGGAGGCCATCGCTCATCTGGGATTTTGCCCGGATCATCGCGTTCGGATGGTAGGTCTGGACGACGAGCGTGTAAGGAGTTTCCGGGAGTTCGATGGCGGATGGAGTCTTCTTGGCGGCGATGTCGCGGAGGATCGAGTCAGGAATCACGACGACGCTCTCGGTGGTGGATTTCTCGACGAGGGCGATCTCGAAATCGCGGAAGGCTTCGGAGTAATTACGCTGCTCGCCTTCGGGGATAATCATCGCGGACTCTTCCTGGTAGATCGCGGTGACGAAGCCGCCGCCCAGCAGAAGGAGCAGTCCGGCGTGGATCATAAGGTTGCCGACCTTGGCGGCGGTCGCCTTGAAGTGACGGACGTGGGCGAAGGCTAGGTTGATGATCAGCAAAGCTCCGAGCGTGAAGCCGGCCGGTAACGGAATGCGTAAGGGCGCCGTCGGGTCCATCGGATAGAAGCAGAGCCAGGAACTGAAGTAGACCTTCTGGACATGCCAGATCCCCCAGTGGACTTGTTCGAATGTCCCCAGCAGGATGAGGATCATCGATAAAATGAGCAGGAGCACCGTCAGCTTGAGCGACGCCAGCGTATCGATGACAACGTTGCCGCTGTTGGCCTTCTTTTGATGTTCTTCGCTGTTCACGGGAGTCGGGAGGCGGAGAGGAAGGTCACGAAGGCGGCGCCATTGGCTTCGACGGCGGCGGTCTCGCCGTTCATCTTGAAGAACCAGGTGGCGCCATCCTTGGAAGTCATCACGGCGTCGACGGACTTCTTGCTGTCGCTGGAGGTCATCACGAAGCGCTGGCTCTCGATGCCACCGACCTTGACCGTCTTGGCGGAGGCGGCGATCTCATCGGGGCTGGCCGGAGGGAGGCCGATCTGCCCGCGCCAGCGGTTCACATTGGCGGTGAGGCCGCCAACGCTGCCAGGGAAGACCGTCACGGCGATTTCGGCCTTGCTGTCGTTCGGGCCGGAGACGATCCACGTGGCCTTACGCATCGAATTTTCCGGGCCGACGGACCAGCCGACGGGAAGCTTTGCCCACTTGGGGGCGTCGAAGCCAGCGGCTTCGGCCTTCATTGAGGCGGGGGCGACCATCGGGGCAGCCACGGCCGGAGAGGGGGCAGGCTTGGCGGCGACGGGGGCGGCCGGAGCAGTCGCGGGCGCGGCGGCGGCCGGAGCGGCTTCAGATTTCACTTCATAGCGGGCGACCTGCGGGGCAGGTTTGCAGCCGAAGATGAGCAGTGATGCGGAGAGGAGGATGAGGGGGCGCATGATGATAAGGAGATTATTTATTGGCGGATTTCTTGCCTTTTTTCTTCGCGGCAACGGCGGCGTCGCCGACGGTCGTTCCGGTCTTGAGGCGCTCATCGTATTTCTCGTCGCGAGGCAGGATGATCCCGCGTTTCACGAGTTCGTCGGGGTGCAGGTCGGCGAGGGGGCCGCAGCGGGTGAGCCAGGCGTCGCACGCGGCGCGCAGTTCGGCGAGCTTGGCGGCGTTAGCCGGGTCGCCGGCGATGTTCTGCACTTCCCACGGATCGCTTTGGGTGTCGTAGAGTTCTTCCGGTGCGCGGTTGGGATTGAAGTAGAGGGCTTGGACCGGGGTCAGCTTTCCTTCGCCTTGCACGCGACGGAGTTCGTGCATCGTCTGGCCGACTTCTTGGTAGGCGACCTTGCCGGCCTCGTCGACGCCGGGGGCGAGATTGCGGACGTAGCGATAGCGGGCGTCGCGGACGGAGCGGACCTTATCGAAGCTTTCGTCCATGAAGTCGCGGAAGGAGAAGACGTGCTTCGGCGGGTTGGCGGCCGTGGGTAGGAAGCAATGACCATCGAACTCCGCGGGCACGGGCACGCCGGCGAGGGTCAGTGCGGTCGGGGCGAAGTCGATCCAGCTAGCGAAATCTTCACGCACGGTGCCTGGGGTGATCTGGCCGGGCCAGCGGACGATGAGCGGGACGCGCGTGCCGGTGTCCTTCACCGAACGCTTGAAGCGCGGCATGCCGCGACCGTGGTCGCCGGTGAAGATTACGATGGTGTTCTTCTCGAGATCGTGAGCCTTTAACCAATCGAGCACGCGGCCAACGGTGTAGTCTACGGCCGTGACCAGCTCATGGTAGTGGGCGACCTCGCGACGTACGACTGGTGTGTCGGGGTAGAAGGGCGGGAGTTCGACCTTGGCCGGGTCGCGGCGATCGGAGGGCTTTAGCGCAGCCGTGTTCTTGGCGTGTTCCTCATCGGTGGCGCGGACCTGGCTCTCGTGGCTGACCGAATCGTTGATGTAGGCGAAGAAAGGCTCCTTCGGCTTATCGGTCAGCTTGCCGAGCGGCTGCTTGGAATAGTTGACCCAGAGCTTCTTGTCATCGGCTAGTTCCTTTTCGGAGACGCCCTGGAAGTCTGTCTTGCCGGGCCACATCACATGGTAACCAGAAGCGCGAAGTTTCTCGGTGAACGGGTGGGGCGGGTTGACGACCTTGGAGCGCATGTTCTGCGCACCGTACTTGAGCGGGTACTGGCCGGTGACCATGCCGCTACGCGAAGGGGCGCAGACGGCGGTATGGGTGAAGCTCCGGGTAAAGAGGGCGCCCTCCTTGGCGAGGCGGTCCATGTTCGGGGTGATCGCGTCCTTGCAGCCGTAAGCACCGGTGTCGGGCCCCATGTCTTCGCCAATCACCAGCACGATGTTCGGACGCGCACCCGCGGCCCCAGCCAGAGCGGAAATGAAGAGCAGTGCCAGCTTGGCGATGCGTCGGGGCATGGGGAGGTTGGACAGGGGTCGTTCCCAATGGTTGCGGGGTAATCGGCCAAAGCAAAAAGAAAGGACGCTTTTAGGCGTCCTTTTCGAGGGGGGAGGGTGTTTAGCCTACACCCAAGCCTTAGTCCGTGAAGCGGAATAGGGCCACATCGCCGTCCTTGAAGAGGTAGGACTTCCCTTCGAGGCGGTAGCGTCCGGCATCACGGGCGGCGGCGACCGAACCATTCTTCACGAGATCTTCGTAAGAGACGATTTCGGCCTTCACGAAGCCCTTCTCAAAGTCGGTGTGGATGACCGCGGCGCACTGCGGGGCAGTCATGCCGCTACGGAAGGTCCAGGCGCGAACTTCCTTTTCGCCGGCGGTGAAGTAGGTGGCTAGGCCGAGGAGATGATAGGCGCCGCGGATGAGCGAGGAGACGCCGGAGTCGGTGACGCCGAGTGACTGCAGGAACTCCGTGGCTTCGCCAGGCGAGAGATCGCAGAGTTCGGCTTCGACCTGAGCGCAGATTACGACGTGTTCGCAACCATGGCGCGGACTGATGAGCGCGGCGACATTGGCGACGTGGGGATTCTTGGAAGGGTCGGCGAGGTCGGCTTCAGCGACATTGCATGCGAAGAGGACCTTCTTCGAAGAGAGTAGGTTGTAGGTCTTCAGACGGCCGCGTTCGTCGTCGGAGACGTCGAGGGAGGAGGCCGGTAGATTCTCGTTCAGGTGCTTGACCAGGCGGGCGAGCAGTTCGACGTTGGCAATGGCGTCCTTATCTTGGCTGCGAACCTTCTTTTGATTCCGGTCGAGCTGTTGTTCGGCGGACTGGATGTCGGCGAGGATCAGCTCGGTCTCGATTACGCCGATGTCGCGGACTGGGTCGACCTTGCCCATGCTATGGACGATGTCGTCGTTGTCGAAGCAGCGGACCACATGGATGATGGCGTCGCACTCGCGGATATTGGAGAGGAAGTCGTTGCCCTTACCTTCACCCTTGGAGGCGCCGGCGACGAGGCCCGCAATATCAACGATGTCGATCGTGGCGGGGATGACAACCTTGGTGCCGGCGATGACCTGCAGTTTCAGCATGCGGTCGTCCGGGACGAGGACCACGCCGACGTTGGGTTCGATGGTGCAGAAGGGGTAGTTGGCGGCCTCGGCCTTGCGCGAGCGCGTGAGGGCGTTGAAGAGGGTCGACTTGCCCACATTGGGAAGTCCGACGATACCTGCCTGAGTCTTTGCCATGGAAGGTGCACCGTGGGCATCCGCCCCGCCGAGGTCAAGAGTCGGAACTCAGGGTGGCAGTTCCTGCGAACGTTCACCGAGGTCCGTTGACGGCAGGACGACTTCGTCCCGGGGCTGAGGCTGTCCGCGGACGATGCGGGCGACGGCGATGCGGCCGCGCACTCCGGTTATTTCGAGGACCGCCGTGGGGTTGAGGCGCGGATCACGGGAGACCACGACCATCTTATCCTGCACCAAGGTGCCAGGGAGGAGGAGAATCGGCACCGAGAGGCTGGTCAGCGGGTAGCCCTGAACGAAGCCGATGCGGACGTTACGCGGAGAGCCGGCGGGGAGGATGAAGGGATTGGCAACCTCCTCGGTAGGCTTTGATTTGGGCGTGGCGCAGCCCGTCAGCAGCGCGAGCAGCAGACAGACTGGGCGGACGTGGCTCACTCGCGGCCGGAGGCGCCGGGTCCTTCGGGCGGCTTACCGATGAAGGCGGCCAGCGCGGAGTTCGGCGGGAGACCGCCGGGGAGACCGCCTGGGGAAAGCGGGCCAGGGGTCTGCTCGGCCTTGTCTTCTTCCGAAATGAACTGGTCGAACCCTGGCCCAGAGGTATCGAGTTCGCCTTCGAACATGCCCTGCAGCTGACGCATGCGCGTCGGGTGGCGCATCTTGCGGAGCGCCTTAGCTTCGATCTGGCGGATACGTTCGCGGGTGACCTTGAAGTGGCGGCCGACTTCTTCGAGGGTGCGCTGGACGCCGTCAAGGAGGCCGAAGCGGAGGATCAGGACTTCTTTTTCACGTTCGGCAAGCGAGCGCAGAACGAAGTCGATTTTTTCGCGAAGGAGGCGGGTGGAGGCCGTATCGGAAGGGTTCTCCGCGGACTTATCTTCGATGAAGTCGCCGAGCGACGTGTCTTCGCCGTCGCCGACGGGCGATTGGAGGGAGATGGGCTGTTGGGCCATCTTCATGATCTGCTGCACGCGATCGATCGCCATGTTCATCTCGTTGGCGACTTCCTCGGCGGTCGGCTCGTGGCCGAGCTCCTGCGTGAGTTGCTTCTGGACCTGCATCACTTTGTTGAGCGTCTCAATCATGTGGACCGGGATGCGAATGGTGCGGGCCTGGTCGGCGATGGAGCGGGTAATCGCTTGGCGGATCCACCAGGTGGCGTAGGTGGAGAACTTATAGCCGCGACGGTACTCGAACTTCTCGACGGCTTTCACGAGGCCCATGTTACCTTCCTGAATAAGGTCGGTGAAGAGCAGGCCGCGGTTCTGGTACTTCTTGGCGATCGAGATGACGAGGCGGAGGTTATGTTCGACCATCTCGGTCTTGGCGCGCTGGGCCTCGTCGAGGTGCTTGCGGACGTTACGGGCGAGGTGGAGTAGTTCGGTCGGCGTGAGGCGCCAGCGGAGCTCGATCTCGCGGGTACGAGTGGCGGAGATCTCGGGCTTAATGGCTTTCTTGGCGCGGACCGGGCCACGGGCAACCATGGTCGGTTCGACCAAGTTGCGGGAGTCGTCGATGTCGCCCTTGATGTCCGGAAGTTCGAGCCATTCCTCGAAGAGCTTCATCTTGAAGCAGAACTTTCGGAGGATGTCCTTACAGCCTTCCTTGGGGGTCTTCTCGATCTTGACGTAGGCATCGCGCGACTTGGCCTTCTTCGGGGCGTCGGCTTCATCGAGGTATTTCTGCCAGGCTTTGTCGAGTTTGGCTTTGAGCTTGGTGCACTCCTCGGTGGCCTTGGGCAGCATCTTGTAATAGGCGTCACGCGATTCGACCTTCTTATCGATGACGACCTTGTCGAAGCGCTCTTCCTTGCGGAGGACCTTCAGGCCGAGGTCGAGCTGGTACGGCAGGGTGAGCCAGCACGAGAAAAGGAATTCCTGCGCGCGTAGCTCAGCGTCCTCGATGCGCTTGGAGATTTCGACTTCCTGTTCGCGGGTGAGCAGCGGCTTGTGGCCCATCTGCTTTAGGTAGACATTAAAGGGGTCGTAAGGGGCGTCGGCCGGGACGGTGCGGGCAGCTTCCTCTTCGGAGTCCTCGACCTTCTTGCGGTACGTCTCGACCTCGTCGTCGTCGAGGAGCTTGATATCGAGATTATCGAGGATGTTCATGATGTTCTCGATCAGCTCTGGGTCGGTAGCGCTGTCGGGGATGACTTCGTTGATGTTCTGGACGGTCACGAAGCCGTTCTTCTTCGAGAGGCTGACGAGCTGCTGGACCTTCTCGTTGATGTCCGGACGAACTTGAGGACTCGGCAGCACCTTGCCGGCGGCTTTGGCAGGGGCGGCAGCCTTGGCGGGCGCGGTGGCCTTGGTGGCGGGAGCCATCTTGGATATCGGAGCCACCTTGGCAGGGGACACCGCTTTGCTGGCCGGGGCAGCCTTCACGGGCGCTTGGGCTTTCGCCGCCGGCTTGGCGACGACGGCCTTTACGGGCGTCTTCGGCGCGGGCTTGGCCTGCTTGGAGGCTTTGACCGGCTTGTCGGTGGTCTTCTTGTTCTTCTTGTCGGTCATCTTGGGAAAATTAGGCGGCGGTGAGGGACGGAGGTGTCGCGTGCGATTTGCGCAGGGCAATCTTTTCCGACTGGAGCTGGTTGAGTGTGGCGACGTCGTCGCGGGAAGTGGAAGCGATGCGGGCGTCGAGGCTGCGCATGAGGGTCAGGACGTGGCGACCGTGGAAAGACTTCAGGATAGTATTGGCGCGGGGCAGGATGTCTTTTTCATCGTCGCGGCCCGCGTAGCTTTCGGCGGAAAGGCGGGCGGCCTCAGTGCGCAGTTCGTCATCCAGGGTGCTGATCGCCTCGCGCAGGCCGGCGAAGTGGCCATGGGCGGCCTCGTTGAGCAGGGCCATCAGGAGTTGGCCACCCCGGCCAGATTGGTCGATCCATTCGAGCGGGAGCGACTGGGCGATGGGGACGAAGTAGGAATCATGCCGCAGGAGGAACAATATCAAATCTTCCTCCGGGGTTGTCAAGCCCCCCCCCTTGACAACCAGGGTGGGGGGTGGGTCGTTGGGGCCGCCGAGCTGGGCAGCGGGGCGCTGCGATTGGGATTGAGCGCGGTGGCGTTCGTAGGCCATGTGCATCTCGCGGATGCCGATACCGGCGTGGCGGGCGGCTTCATTAAGGGCCTCGCGGACAATCTCCTCGGCGCCCGCCTGCTCGACGATCGGGAAGATAGATTCCAGCAGGCTAAGGCGGCTGGTGAGCGGCAGGTTGACCGAGCCTTCGGGTACAAGGGACTGGACGCAGAACTGCATCGCGCTGCGGGCGCCCGCGACGAGCCCGGTCCAGCCGGCGGCGTCATGCGTCGAGAAGTACTCATCGGGGTCCTTGCCGTCAGGGAGCGAGAGGAAGCGGATATCGAGCCCCTCGCGGAGACCGATGGGCAGGAGGCGCAGGGCGGCCTTTTGGCCGGCGGCGTCCGAATCCAGAAAGACGATGAGGCGCTGCGTGAAGCGGCGGAGCTGTTGCATATGCTCCTCCGTGACGGCGGTACCCTGGGCGGCAATGGCCCCGGGGATTCCGGCGGAATGGCACCGGATGGCGTCGAGCTGTCCTTCGACGAGCACGAAAGGATCGGCGTCCTTGCGCGTCATTCGGGCACGGTCGAGGTTGAAGACGGTGCGGGACTTCTTGAAGAGCTCGGTCTCGGGTGAGTTGACGTATTTCGCCTCTCGGGACGGATCGTCCTGCGGGGTGATGTCGAGCGTACGCGCGGTAAAGGCGATGACGCGCCCCTGAATGTCGCGGATGGGGATGATCAGTCGGCCGCGGAAGCGGCAGCGCCAGCGGAGCGGATCGGGCACGCGGTCGACCCCGAAGAACAGGCCCGTCTGGGCGAGGGCGTCCTTGCCGTAGCCTTTGGCAAGCAGCCCGGGGATAAGCTTGGAATCGTCGACGGGCGCGAAGCCGATGCCGAAGTCGTCGGCGACCTCGGGGGAGAATTTGCGCTTCTGCGTCCAGTAGTCGCGAATCCATTCGCCGTGCACGGGATCCTCGAGGAAGCAACGGCGCCAGTAGTCGGTGACGAGTTCGTGAATCTCGAGAAGCTGGCCGCGGAAGGATTTCTCGTTCTTACCGTCGCCGCCGCTCTCGTAGTCGAGCTTGAAGCCGAAGCGGTTCGCGACGCGTTCGACGGATTCCGGAAAATCGAGGCCTTCGCGCGCCATGACCAGTTTGAAGCCGTCGCCGCCTTGCTGGGTGGAGAAGCAGTACCAGAGGCCGGTCTCTGGGTTGACCTTGAACGAAGGGCTCTTCTCGGACTTAAACGGGCTGAGGCCCCACCAGTCGCGACCGCGCTGCTTCATCTGGGTGTAATCCCCGGCGAGCGCGACGATATCGGCCCGTTGGCGGAGCTCGTCGATGGATTTGCGGGAAATACGGGCCACGGGTGTCAAGGGGTGTCTGTCAAGTGGGGCGGCGCAAACGAAAATAATTCCCAATCGGCGATAGGGCGTTCCCCTCTGTTATGCCCTGCTGGGGCCCGGCGGCAAGGGGTGACGCCCCTTTAGCACTCGTCGCAGAGCTTGTGGCGGATGCGGCGGGCCTCTTCGCGGAGTTTCGCGGCCGGAACGGCCTGACCCGCTTTTTCGAGGACTTCGGCCAAGTTGTCCAGGATGGCGGCGCTTTCGCGCTTCTCGACGCCGTGTAGTTTTTGCACGCCGGTCAGCTGACGACGAAATTGGGTTTCGGCTTCGGTGAAATTACCGCGCTTAAGTTCTAGGCCGCCGAGGATGCTCATGGTACCTAGCGCGTCGGGGTGGTCGACCCCGAGTGCGGTGATCTCCAGTGCGAGCACCGACCGATAGAAGCGGGCAGCCTCGTCGAGGCGCGACTGTCGGTAGTAGAGGCCGGCGAGCTGGGTGCGAAGGTTAACGATGGCCGCGTCAGTGCCCCGTGGCGAAGTTTCGACCAATGCGAGCGCCTCGAGGTAGAGCTGTTCCGCCTGGGCGAGATCGTCGGCCGCCATCCTTAGGCTCGCAAGTTCGCGGCGCAGGTCGGCTGCGGTGGCGCGTTGGTCGCGGGTGGCGACCGGTTGCAGTCCGATGGCTTGGGCGAGTAGAGCTTCGGCTTCGGCTTGTTTTCCTTCGAGACGCTGCGCCGCCGCCTTTTGGCGCAGGGCTTCGGGGCTGATGACCGGGGTGAGGGAAGTCTCGCCGCAGCCGGCGGCGAGGAGAGCAAGGAGGATGAGCGCGGGCCGGGGCATCAGTCGCCTAGGAAACTGGCGTCGTCGCACTGCGCCCTGAGGTATGGGGCATTGCCGTCGACTTCGACCGTCAGCGAGTGGTTGCCGGCGGGAATCGAGGCGGTGGAGGCGCCAGCCTTCAGCTCGATGGCCTTACCGTCGAGCCACGCGGCTTTCACGCCGGTGAGCAGGAGCGGCTTGGTGGTCGCGGCGGCGGCCGTGAAACGCGCCGTGGCGTAAAGGCGGCCCGGATTGAATTCTTTAGTCAGCTGTCCGTTGACGAGCGTGTAGACCGGAGTGGCCGCGGCGGATTTGGCGAGCGCACCGGGCGGCTGGTCGTCGAAGACCCAGAGGCGAGCAACGTTGCCTTTGCTGGCGTCGAACGAACCCGGTTTGCCGATCTCGCCGAGGAAGGCCATTAGGTTACGACGTGGGACGAACTCCAGTGCGTCCACGAGGCCGGCGGGCATGATGCTTCCGATGTTATCGCGGCTCACGATGTTGGCCTTGAGGATGGGTAGTTCGACGCCAGGTCCGGGTCGGATGAAAAGTTCGGTCGCGTTCTCGCGTGCCGGGATGCCGACCATCTGGCTACCGTCCTTCATCTTGAAGGCGAAGCCATGGTAGCCTTCCTTCACCTTCGCGGCGGGATTGAGCACGCTCTCGATGATGTAGTCGAGCGGGGCGCTGGCGCCGAGGCTGCTCAGGTCCGGGCCGAGTTTGCCGCCGGCACCGCCGATGGCGTGGCAGATCGCGCAGCCGTTCTTGCGATAATGGATTTCACCGTCCGCGGGGTCTGCACCCTTCTTGATTGTATTAATCATGCCCGCGATCTCCGCTTCGAAGTTGCGCATGCCGGCCTTAAGTCCAGTGAGAGGTTCGATGGCCTTCACCAAGGCGACGCCGCTGCGGCCCAGTGAACGGGCGGACTGCAGGGCGGCGGCCAGGTGTTCGGCGCTCAGGCCCTTCGGGAATTCCTTGGCGAGGCGTTGGGAGAACCCACCGACCTGGAAGAGATCGGTCCACACCGACGCGGCTTCTTGCTTGGTCTTGATCTGGGCGAACACCGAGGGGATGGCCTTGAAGGCTTCGGCTGGAGCATGGACGGCGAGGGCGGGCAGGGCGTCACGTCGGACGACTGACGGGCGCGTTTCGGCCGTCAGGCTGCGGAGTGCGTTGAGCGACGGCTGCTGGCCGATGGCACGGAGCGCACCGATTGCTGCCTGGCGGAGGGCGGCCTGTTTTTCGCGGCCGGCAAAGTCGCCAATCTTCGGGACGAACTGCACGAGCTTCCACTGGCCGGCGAGGCGGACGCATTCAATGAGCAGCTGCGGCTCGGTCTGGGCGATGAGGAGCGCACCAAGACCGGAGAGATCGCCTTTCGGGCGGATGTTGCGGGTGCCGGCTTCGGCGAGCGCACGGGCGACGCGTTGGCGGGTCGACGGCTGGAGGGAGGCGTCGTTGATGAGGGCCTGATAGAGTAGGGTGGCCTCGTCGGCCGTACCGGCCTTGCCAACCAGCTCAATCCACGGACCGGTGCCAGCGTCGTCGATTTTGCGGCCCACGAAGAGACGCTGCACGTAGGGTGTGGCGATGCCGGGATCGATCGCCTTCACGATGGCATCGAGCGAAGCTTCCTGTCCATCGATCTTGGACGGCTGAGCGGCGACGTCTTCGAGCCAAGGGCGGGCGAGTTCGTTGATGCTCGTCCAGGCGGCGAAATCGAGGAAGGTGTCCTCGGTGTTCTTCGGGAGATGCGCGAGCACGGCGCGGGCGCTTTCTGGCGTGCGGACGCGGGCGAGGGCGCGATGGGCCTCGAGCTGCACGCGTGGATTGACGTGCGCGAGGAAAGGTGTGATCAGGCCGATATCCGTCGCGCCCCGGGCGCCGAGGGATTTACCCAGTTCGCGTAGTCCGACCTGGATGCTCACCGGATCCTTGCTCTTCAAGAGTTCGGCAAGGTGCGCGGTATCGTCTGTGCGGCCGCTGAGGAGCCAGGCGGCGTGACGACGAGTGGTGTCGTCGGTGGCCCAATCCTTGAGGGCTGCTTGCAGTTCGGCGACGGGGAGCTTGGCGAGCTCGCGGCGAGACTGTTCGAACGTCCAACGGTTGGGCGAGAGGAGATTGGCCAGGAGTTCCTTGGCCGGTTTGTCGAGGACTGGCTGCCAGGTGAGGGGCTGGGCGGCTTCGGGAACGATGCGCCAGATGCGACCGCTGATCTTATCGCGGCGCGGGTCACGGAAGTCGACCTCACCATGGTTGATGATGGGGTTGGTCCAGTCGGCGACGTAGAGTGCGCCGTCTGGGCCCATCTTGACGGTGATCGGACGGAAGGCGACGTCGCTCGTGCGGACGAGGTCCGGAAGCTCCTTGGTTACATAGCCGGACTTAGGTTTGGCTTCGGAGCTGAAGTCATTGAAACCGAAGCGGACGATGCGATGCGCGCGGAAGTCGCAAGTGATCGCGTTGCCTTGCCAATCGGGGCCGAAGAGCGGGCTGTTGAGGAGTTCGAGTCCGCTGAACTTTGGATAGGAACCGGGGCTGATGCTCCCGACGAGGCGACGGGCGCCTTCGGAGGGAGGGAAGGCCGCGCCGGGGAAGGCCCAGTGCACGCCCGTATTGTCGGCGCCAGAGGTGAGGAACGTCTGGCCGGCCGCGTCTTCTTGCTGCCCCCAGGCATTGACGAGGCCCTTCGAGTGGACTTCGAGGCGTTCGGTATTCGGGTCGTAGGCGAAGGCGACGCCGGAATTGGCGCGCACGAGGCCCCACGGGGTCTCGAGGTGCGAGTGGATGTAGATGGTCTGGTGGAAGTAAAGACGGCCATCGATACCCCAATGCAGAGTGTGGATGATGTGGTGGGTGTCTTCGGTGCCGAAGCCGCTCAGCACGATCCGGCGATCGGCGAGGATGCCGTCGGCGTTCGCATTCGTGAGATGAAGAAGTTCGGTGCTGGCGCCGACGAAGACGCCGCCGAAGTTGTCAGGTGCGACGCCAGAAGGAATGAGGAGACGGTCGGCGACGATGCGCGAGACGTCGGCGATGCCGTCGCGGTTGGTGTCTTCCAGGAGGATGACTTTATCGTTGCCGGTGGACGGGCCGAATTTTGAGGAATTGCCGGCCATCTGGGCGGCGAGGTCTTCTGGGTTCACCTGCGGGTACGTGTTGGAGGTCGCAACCCAGAGCCGGCCGGAGGTATCCCAGTTCATGTGAACCGGCTTCTCGAGCAACGGATTCTCAGCGAAGAGCGAAATACGTAGGCCGTCGGATAACTTGAACTCGGGGGCAGGCAAAGAAGTACGGACCTCGAGCTTCGTCGGAGTCTTCGGCTCTGGGGGTAAAGTGCTCGGCTTTCCGGCGGAGACCGCGATGGCGTCGGCTTCGGCCGTTTCGATCAGCGGATCGAATTTCGGGATTTCGACGGCGTTGTTGCCTTGTTCGCGCTTACGGAAGCCGAAGATGTAAGTGTAGTTAGCCGGGCGGCTGCGGTGAAAGAAGAGCGAATTCTTGCGGAGGACCGAGGCGCGCAGGGATTCGGCGTCCGTGGCTGGCTTGTCCCAAGATGCTTTGTTCACGTTCCAGCCGAGTTGGGCGGCGACGCCTTCGCTCAGTGCACGGTAGCCGCGTTCGGTCAGGTGGATGCCGTTGTCGGTGCCGAAGTCGAGGGCGATACCCTGGGACTTCCATTCCGCTTGGATGAACGGCACGTTCTTTTCCGAGGCGAGTTCGGCGAGGCTGCGTCCGTAGGCGGCGAGCAGGTCGTTGTGTTCGGCCGGATTAGGCAGGCCCGGGCGGGAGCCCCGGAGGTCTTCGTGGGCAATCGGGCCAAGGATGACGAAGCGGACTTTGCCGCCGGCGCTATGCTTCGTGATGAGATCCATCAGCTGGGAGATTTCGCGCTTCAGGCGGGCCGGAGTATGCTCGGTGCCGTAGCGGGCCGGATCCGGATTGAGGGTTGGGTCGTTCTTGCGATAGGTGAGTTCTTCGAGCGAAGCAGCCATACCGTAGCCGATGATCGCAACCGTCGGCTTCACGACCGCGAGTTGTTCTTCGAGTTGTTCGATGCCCTTGGCGACCGGATCGAAGCTGGCGCGCGAAGCGCCGAGCGGGGTGTCTCCGGAATAGCCGAGATTGCGCACGGCGAATTTCTTGCCGGGGAATTCCTGGCGCATCTTGGTCTCGAGAACGCCGTAGTTATTCTCGCGCTCGATGAGTACGTCGCCGATGAGGAGGACGCGATCGCCGTCCTCGAGCGTGAGCTTGCGGTTCTCGCCGGCGGCGGAGGCGCTTGGCTGGAAGGCGATGAGGGCACAGAGTGCCAGCAGGGTGTTGAGACGGGGCATGAGTGGATTGGAAGAGGTTTCGGGACTATGGCGAGGCGACTTTCGACCCCAGGGGAACGAAGTTGTTGCCATCGGGTGACCTTTAAAATCGCTCAATTAAACCAACTGCCCAGAATCAGTCTGCGAATTGCGGCCAGCGTGCCCGGAAGGCCAGCTGGGCCTCCTTATCAGGAATCTCGGGGCGGGCTGGGTCGGTCAGGAACTTAAGGGGGAAAGCCGGCTTGAGGTGGAGGACGTGGACGTTCGTCTCCTTGACCTCGAAGACCGCAAACCAAGCACCGCACCCGATGTCGAAAAGGTCGCCATGGCGACTGCGGATGCGGCGGGTTCGGTGGGGGCTCGGGTCGCGGCTCAGGATCTCGAGGAGGCGGGCTTCGAAATCCACTGCCCAATCCTGCTTCAGCCAGGCCATGTGTTCGGCGGCCTGTGGTGAGAAGGTCACGGTGAACGCCGGGGGAGTGTCGAGCGCAGCGTCCACTTCGTCGATCCATCCGGCTTTCGCCTCCGGAAAGGAGTCGTAGGAAGGGATGTAGGGCTTGATGTCGAAGACCGGCGTGCCGTCGACGAGGTCGCACGGGCCGAGGATCAGTTCCCCCTTTTTGATTTCAATCAGCTGCACTGGCGTGATGCCAATCGGATTGGGACGGTGGGGGGAGCGGGTGGCGAAGACACCCCGCCTTTTCGAGGGGCCGCGCGGCGGAAGCACTTCGGGGCGCCAGTCGGTGTTGCGATGGAACCACCAGATCAGCCAGATGCGGTCGAAGCCTTCGAGGTCTTTAAGTGCCTTCTGGTATTTGTCGCCGGGTAGCATCTCCAGGACGTTGGTCTCGGCCTGCTTCTCGTCGGGCTGATGCCGGGCGTCGAATTTCAACGGCTTGCTTGAGCGGATGAAGCCGATGGGCGTGATGGTGAGTCCCGAATCCAAGATGACCAAGGCCTAGGCCTCGCAGGCCAAAAGGCAAAGATTCATTGTCTTAGCTTCGTGGTGTGGTTAGCCGTCTTGCTCCGTAATGTCCGCCGAGGTCATCAATCTCTCCTGCTATAAGTTCGCTCCGATGGACGGGCTTGAGGAATTGCGGACGAGTCTGCAGGAGGTCGCGATGGACCAAGGGCTAAAGGGTACCATCCTACTGGCCCCCGAAGGCATCAATTTCTTCCTCGCTGGCACCCGTGGGCAGTTGGCGGCCATCCTTGACGTCATTCGCGCTGTGCCAGGTCTCGCGGACATTACTCCCAAGGAGAGTCCGAGCTCGGATCAGCCGTTCAAGCGCATGCTCGTGAAGAACAAGAAGGAGATTATCGCTTTCGGCGTCGCTGGCGTAGACCCCGCTCGCCGTCCATCCCCTAAGATCACGGCGAAGCAGCTGAAGCAGTGGCTGGACGAAGGCCGGCCGGTCACGTTACTCGACACGCGCAATGAATACGAGATTCGCATGGGCACGTTTAAAGGGGCAGTTGTCCCGCAGATTTGGAATTTTCGGGATTTCCCTGCGGCGGTGCAGAATCTTCCCGCTGAACTCAAGTCGCAGCCCGTCGTGATGTTCTGTACCGGCGGTATCCGTTGTGAAAAGGCTGGCCCGTTCATGGCCATGCAGGGTTATACCGACGTGCGGCAGCTCGACGGCGGTATCCTGAAGTATTTTGAAGACGTGGGCGGTGCGCATTACGACGGCGAGTGCTTCGTCTTCGACGAACGCGTCGGCGTCGGACCTGACCTCCGCGAGACCGGTTCGGTCATCTGTTTCAACTGTCAGATGCCGTTGACCATCGAGGATCAGCAGCGTTCCGATTACGTCTATGAGCAGACTTGCCTACACTGCATCAACGGTAAGCCCAAGGGTCGGGGCAATACCACTCAACGCGGAGCCTGAGGCTTACCAGCGGAGTTCGGAGAGGCAGAAGACGCGGCGGGCGCCTTTCGGCAGACGCGCCTGCAAGGACGCATCGTCTTTATCGCTGAGGATGCCTGTTCGCACCAGCACGCTGTCGAGACCCGCACCAGTGGCACCGGCGATGTCGTGTTCAGGGCTATCGCCGATCGCCAGGACCGTCATCGGGGGTGGGTTGCCGAGCGCAGCCAGCGCGGTGCGATAGATGTCAATGTGCGGTTTACCGAAATAGCGGAGCACGGCACCTTTGCGTTCGAGTTCGAGGGCGATGGCGCCGGCCGAAGGGCGGACGCCTTTGGGCGTGAGCATCTCGAGATCGGGGTTGCAGACGGCAATCGTGACGCCGCGTTTGGCTGCCGGCGTCAGGTCGCGGATTTGTTCGCGCCAGTTGCGGTCAGGTTCCTGGCAAGCGGCGAGGATGATGCCTTCCGCTTTATCGGGCCAGGTGAGCGTGAAGCCGAGGTCGCCGAAGCCATAGTCGTCGCCGGGCTTGCCTGAGATGTGGACCTTGGCGCCGGCACCGAAGCCAGCGCCGAGCCCGCCGGAGCGGATCGCGGCCTGGGCGGCGTCGCCGGATGTGACCACCGCATCGAAGTGTTCCGGGCCAAAGCCAAACTTCACAAGGCGGAGGATATTGTCAGCTCCGGTCTTTGCAGAGTTGGAGAGTACGATGACCTTGCCGCCGCTATCACGGAAGCGGCGTAGCGCCTCGGCGGCGTGAGGGTAAGCGACGGTGCCGTCGTGGAGTGTGCCGAACTGGTCGACGAGCAGGGCGCCGTATTGGCCAGCGATCTCGGAAAGTCCGGCGATGGGCGAAAGCGTGCTCATGCGAAGGCGATCTCGTGGCCGAGGGAACGCCACGCCAGGCGGGCCGACCCAGCGGCGGCTTCTTCGCTCCAGGAAGGAGTCTGCGGCACGCCGAGGGCATTCGCACGTAGGGTCATCCAAGCCGCGCTGCGGGAGCCACCGCCGGCGTGGCGGACGCTGCGTAATGCGGGTCCGCCCAGTTCACGGAGCTTCGCGAAGCCCGTCTGCTCGACGCGGGCAAAGGCCTCGTAGATGCCTTGCAGGAATTCAGCATCGGAAGCGGGTCGAGGCAAAAGGCACGGCGCAAGTTTCGCATCGGCGATCGGGAAGCGTTCGCCGACGGAGGGCAGGGGGTAGTAATCAGTGCCTGTCAGCTTTGCCGGATTGAGGGAAGTTTCGAGAGCGGCGAGTTGTTCGGCCGTGTAGAACTGCAGGAGCGTCTTGCCGCCGCAGTTGGAGGCGCCGCCGGCCAGCCAGGTGTCACCAATGCGGTGGCTGTAGATGCCGAGTTCGGGTGCAAAGATGGGACGGTCGCTCAGAAGTTTGAGCACGATGGTCGAGCCGAGTGCCGTGGAGGCTTCGCCGGGTTCGGTCGCGCCGCTGGCCAAGAAGGTCGCGCAACCATCGGTCGTACCAGCCGCGATGGTGATACCTTCAGGGATGCCGAGGGCGATGGCCGCCTGCGCGGAGACGTGTCCGATGGGCGTGCCGACCGGCACAACTTCGGGGAGGAGTCCGGGAGAGAGTCCGAAGTCTCGAAGCCAATCCGGCCAGCAGCGGTTAACTGGATCGTAACCCGTCTTGAGCGCATTGTTTTCGTCGGTCTGCCAGTTCGCGGCGCCGAGGCAGCCGTTGATCCAATCGGCTTGGTGGATAATGCAGTGTAGTCGAGGTAGTTTGACCCATTCCAGTGCGCGGGCCGCTGGGGAGGTCGCGCCATGGGCGGCGCTTTCGCGCGGGGCGAGCGTCTTGATTTTCGCGGCGAGGTCGCCCGTGTCGGCATCGTCGTACATGCGGGCCAGAGAGAGCGGCCGGTTGTGATTATCGACCGGTAGGATGGTGCCGGAAGTCGCATCGACCGCGATGGCGCGGGCGGCGGAGAGGTCGAGTTTCAGGCTGAGTTCATCGAGGGCCGTGCGGCAGCCATTCCACCAATCTTCCGGGGATTGCTCGCGGCGGGCTCCCGTGGTCTTGGTTGCCGGTAGTGTCGCCGAACCTAGGGCGAGAATCTTTCCGGAGGCGTCGACGGCGACCGCACGGACACCTGAAGTGCCGAGATCGAGTCCGATGACGAAGCCGTGCATGCGGCTTTATTGAGGGGCAGGGAAGGGCTGGGCAAGAAGCGATGACGGAGGGCAGAGAACTGATGAAGGATGGACGATGAATGATTAAGGATGAAAGTGTCGGAGGTGGGGCCGCCTTCATCTTCTTTCATTCATCATTTATCCTTCTTTGGCGCCAACTCATCCCAGCTCTTCAGGCCGCAGGTCTTCAGGTAAGGTTCGGCGGCGGCTTTCCATTCGGGGGTATCGGCGGCTTTGAGCAGGTGCCAGATGGGGCGCTTCTGGTCGGGTTCCGAGATCGTGCCGGGCTTGTTGCTCCAGAGTCCGAAGCGCAGGCCGTTTTCTAGGGAGTGGTCGACGTGGCGATGATAGTGGAAGGCGTCGACGGCATCGCCGAGGCGCAAGACCTTTTCCCAGGCATAGGCGTAGGCCGCGGCCTGTTCGGCGAGTCCTTCGGGGCGATCTGGCAAGTCGAAGCCCTGTTCGGTGAAACTGAGGCGGCGCGGTTTGCCGGCGTAGAGCATTTCAGGCGTCGCCAGTTTCTTGGTGAGCACCTCGAGATTTTTAAACGTCACTTTCGGCGTGTTGTCATTGAACGACACTTTATCGAGCCAGGTCCGTGGATCGCGCAGATTCGAAGGGTAGGGATGGAAGGCCAGGTTCCAGTCGAAGTCGCCGCGTTCACGGGCACGCTTCGCGAAGAGTTCGAGGAGGGTGCGACCCGGGCAGGCTTGGAGCGGATCCTTATGACCCTTGGCCGTCCAGCTGTGCGTCATTGAGATATAAACGCGGGCGTTGGCCGAATGGCGACGAAGGGATTCCCAAGCGAGGCGGACCTGGTCTTCGTATTGTTGGGTGACCTCCTCGACTGTCGCCGGTCCCATCTGATGCCACTCGTTATGGGCGTTTACTTCATTGCCGACGATCCAGCCCCAGACGCGTCCGTGCTTGGCGTCGGCGGCCGACCAGCGCTGGGCGATGAACTCGGTAAGCGCCTTGTAGCAGGCGCGTCCTTCGGGGGTGACCGTATCGGAGGCCATCGTTATGCCTTTGACCGGGTCGGCCTTCGGGTGGATGGTGAGCTTCCGGATGCGTTCGTTGGGCGAGCGCGAGGTGGTGACGATGAGCGAGACCACGACGCCCTTGTCGCTCATGGGCTTGATCTGACGATCCATTCCCTCGACGTATTTCTGGTTGAGCACGAACGTGAAGCCGTCGGCCGAAGCGGTGAGCTGGCCCGACTTGGCTTCCTTTTCAGGTGAAAGCAGTGCGTTGAGCCTGATGTTCAGGTTGGCGTGATGGATGCCGAGTTCCAGGGCGTCGGCAACCATCTGGACCTGAAGGCCTTTAGGGCTGCTCTTGGTTGGGTGGGGTGTCGGGTCGGGTGCGGCGAATGCCGTCAGCGAGAGGCAAAGGCAGGACAGAAGGTGCGGGCGCATGAAGGTGGGAGACAGGTTGGTTTAAGGAAGGTTTCAATAGGTGCCGTTTTACCGATATAGGTTACCGATTGACCGATACGGACTTGCCTTCATTAATCCTCATAACCCCCATGCGCATTCTGGCACCCCTTCTCTGTCTGGTCAGCGGCCTTCTGGCGGCTGCTCCGGCCAAGCAACCCAACATCGTGTTCATCTTCTCCGATGACCACGCGTATCAGGCCATCAGCGCCTATGGCGACGCCCGAAAACTGAACCAGACCCCGAACATCGATCGCCTCGCCAAGGAAGGCATGCGCTTCGATCGCGCTTTGGTCACTAACTCCATCTGCGGTCCGAGCCGCGCGGTCATCCTGACCGGCAAGTATTCGCACCTGAACGGCTTCTATAACAATTCGAATTCCGTCTTTGATAGCACGCAGGTCACCTTCCCCAAACTCCTCCAGAAGGCCGGCTACCAGACCGCCGTCATCGGCAAGTGGCACCTCGTCAGCGACCCCGTCGGTTTCGACTTCTGGCAGGTGCTGCCAGGACAGGGCGTCTATTATAACCCGCCGATGAAGAACGCGCAGGGCATGGTGAAGACTCAGGGCTACGTCACCGACATCATCACTGACCTCTCCCTTGATTGGATCGCCAAGCGCGACAAGACCAAGCCCTTCGTGCTCATGTGCCAGCACAAGGCGCCGCACCGTGAGTGGGAGCCCAACATCAAGGACCTCGGCTTCGACAAGGATCGCGTCTACCCGGAACCGCCTACGCTCTTCGACGACTACGCCAACCGCGCCAAAGCCGTTGGCGAGAATGATATGACCTTGGAGAAGACCATCACCCCGAAGGACGTGAAGCTCGTGCGCCCGCCTCAGCTAGACGCCGAGCAGGCGGCCGTGTGGGATGCCTATTACGAGCCGCGCAATGCGGCCTACCAGAAAGCCAATCTGTCGGGTAAAGATCTCGTCCGCTGGCGCTATCAGCGCTACATGCATGACTACCTCGCGACCGTGAAGGCCGTGGACGATAATGTCGGCCGCGTGCTCAAGTATCTCGAGGCCGAAGGACTCGCCGAGAATACCATCGTCATCTACTCCTCCGACCAGGGGTTCTATCTCGGCGAGCATGGTTGGTTCGACAAGCGCTGGATCTTCGAAGAATCTGTGCGCACGCCCTTGCTCGTCCGCTGGCCCGGAGTCACCAAGCCCGGCTCCGTCAGCAAGGCGCTGGTCTCAAACGTCGACTACGCCCAGACCTTCCTCGATATGGCTG
>CAXNEN010000002.1:0-28212 GCA_964201505.1 Opitutales bacterium | reverse complement strand
GGTCGCCGGAGCGGAGAGGCCGCTGCGCGCCGCAGTCGCGGTGGAGTTGCGCCGAGGTGGGACCGAGCTCGGCCATGCCGCCGAGCAGGAAAAGACGAGGTGCCGAGGAGGCGCGACTGAGACGGTCGAAGGCCCGGGCCGAATCCAACAGCGAGGCCGGGCTGGCGTTATAGCAGTCGACGTAGAAGGTGCGGTCACCTTCGACGTGCACGCTACCGCGACCCGCGGGAGGCATCCATTTCGCCGTGACGTCGGCGAGCTCGGCGGCAGGGCGACCGACCGCCAGCGCGGCGACGAGCGCGAGGGCGGCGTTGCGTGCGAGGCCGTCGGAAATGGGCGCAAGGGGGAAGACCTCGCCCTCGAGTACGAGCGAGCGCTTGCCACGGGCATCGGTAAGGAACGAGGCGCGGACGAGACGGGCCGGCGCGACGACTGGGGCGGCTTCACCTTCGAACTGCACGGCGATGCAACGAGCCGCATGGATAGCGAACTCGGGCCAGACGAGCAGCTCGGCCGAGATGATCGCCTGGCCACCGGGGGCGAGCGCGGCGACGAGCGTGGCTTTCTCGCGCGCGATGGCGGCGAGTGAACCGACGCCTTCGAGGTGGACCGCAGCGACGTTGGTGACGATTGCTAGGTCTGGGCGAATGACTTCTGCGGAGACGCCGAGTTCGCCCGGTACGCTCATGCCCGCCTCGATGACAGCGAAGCGATGTAGCCCGGGCTCGACGCGCAGGAGCATCAGCGGCACACCGATGAGGTTGTTCAGATTGGCTTCCGTGACGAAAGCTTCGGCGCCGAGGAGCGCGGCGAGCAGCTCCTTCGTCGAGGTCTTGCCCACGCTACCCGTCACGCCGATGACACGGCCGGGGAACTGCGCTCGCCAATGAGCGGCGACGCGGCGGAGCGCGGCGAGCGAGTCATCCACGACGAGCTGCGGCAGGTCGTCGGCGACCGGGCGTTCGACTAAGGCGCAGGTGGCGCCCTGCGAGCGGGCGGCACCGAGGAAATCATGACCGTCGCGACGGTCGGTGCGCACGGCCACGAAGACGTCGCCGGCGCGAAGCGCGCGAGTATCCGTGCCAAAGCCGGTGAGGGCGGCACGCGGCACGGCGGTCCAGCGGCCTCCAGCCCAAGCGGCGAGGTCGGCTGAGGAGAAGGTCGGCATCACGACTGTGCGCCCCTCCGGAGCTCAAGAATCTCACGCACGACCTGACGGTCATCGAAAGGCACCACCGTATCGGCGAATTCCTGGGTAGTCTCGTGGCCTTTGCCAGCGATGACAACGCAATCGCCGGACTTAGCGGCGGCAAGGGCGCGGGCGATTGCGTCGCGGCGGTCGGCGACGAACTCCACGCTCGGCAGCGGGCCGAGGCCTTCGCGCATATCGGCGAAGATGCGATCGAGGCTTTCCTTGCGCGGATTGTCGGCGGTGGCCCACGCAAGATGGGCGAGGTCGGCAACGGCTTTGGTCATCGCTGGGCGTTTGCCGCGGTCGCGGTCGCCGCCGCAACCATAGACGCAGAGCACGCGGCCGGGCGTGATGTCACGGAGCATACGCAAGGCGTTGCGCAGGGCGTCGTCAGTATGGGCGTAATCGACGAAGATCGGGAAGGCCTGGCCGGCCTCGACGCGTTCCATGCGGCCCGGGACCCCGGGGAAGGCGGCGAGTGCTGGCGCGAGCGCTACCGGATCGCGGCCGAGAGCGGCAGCCATCGCCAGGGCGCAGAGGACGTTCGAGACGTTATAGTCACCGGGTAGCGTGGACTTAAAGACCGCGGAGCGGCCTTCGAAGCGGACGGTGAAGACGGCACCACCAGTATCGAGGACTGGGTCGGTCGCGCGGACATCGGCATCGGCGGCGAAACCGAAGGTAAGCACCGTCCCCCGACGGCGGCACGCTTCGGCGAGCACGCGGCCAGCCGGGTCGTCGATATTGATCACGCAGGCGTCGGGCACCGCGCCGATACGGCCGTCGAAGAACGCCGTCTTCGCATCGAGGTACGAGCCGAGGTCGCCGTGGTAGTCAACGTGGTCGCGCGTGAGGTTGGTGAAAGCGGCGACGCGGAAGTGGAAGCCATGCACGCGATCCTGATGGAGCGCATGGGAGCTCACCTCGAGGCAGGCACCAACGCAGCCCGCGTCGACCATTTGGCGAAAGAAGCCGGAGAGGTCAGCCGATTCCGGCGTCGTCTTATATGAAGGAATCGAACGGCGGCCGAGGTGGTAGCGCACCGTCCCCACGAGGCCCCACTGCGAACCATCGGCCTGCAACAGGTGGCGGAGGAGGGTCGAGATTGTCGTCTTACCGTTGGTACCAGTCACACCAACGAGCTGCAGGGCGGCTTCTGGGTTGCCGAAGAAACGGCGGGCGACTTCGGCGAGGGCTCGCCGCGGATCGGCGACCTGAGCAGCGGCAACAGCGGGTAGGCCGCCGACCGGTTCGCCTGAGATGATCGCGGCCGCACCACGCGCGATCGCATCGTCCAGGAAAGCATGGCCATTGGCGCGCAGGCCGGGCAACGCGAAGAAGAGCGAGCCCGGGAGGATACGGCGGCTATCCGTGACGATGGATGAGATGCGGACGTAACCGTCGCCCGCGCGGCTTTGGACCGTGAGGCCTTGCAGCAGCGAGTTGAAGGTAGGGCGCTCCATGGCGGCGGGCATCATCAGAGGAGGAGGCATCATCGGCCGAGGTCGGCGACGTGGGCGCGTGGGACGGTGGAAACCGGAGGGAGATCGAGCCAGCGAATGCACTTCTCCGCGACGTCGCGGAAGATTGGCGCGGCGACCTTGCCGCCATAGCCGACGCCCTCCCCTTGCGGCTCGTCGATGATCACCGTAATCGCGATTTTCGGGTCATTGACCGGAAAGAAGCCGGCGAAGGAGGCGACGTGATGCGTGGAGGAATAACGACCGTTGATGATCTTCTGCGTCGTGCCGGTCTTGCCCGCGACCTCGTAGCCAGGGATATCGGCCAGCGGCGCAGTACCGCCCTTACCGCAAACGGCGCGGAGGAGTGTGGCCATCTGCGCGGCGGTAGCGGCGGAGACGGCGCGGCCACGCGAGCGCGGTCCGTAATTGAGGACGGTTGCCTTCGTCTTCGGATCTTCGACCCGCAGGACGAGTTGCGGCTGCATCAGCAGGCCTTCGGCCGCGACGACCGACATCGCGAAGTGCATCTGCATCGCCGTGACGCTGACCGAATGGCCCATCGGGACGCGCGAAATCGTCAGACCGTCCCAATCCTTCGGCGTGATGAGTAGGCCCGGGATTTCGGCCCCGGTGATCAGGCCCGTCCTGGCACCGAAGCCGAAGGACTTGATGAGGCCGAAGAACTTATCTTCGCCGAGGCGTTCAGCGTATTGCATCCCGACCTGGACCGTACCGCGGTTGGAGGATTCGCGGACGATCTGTCGGATGTCGGCGGCGCCGATGGCGTGCGAGTCGGTCGGCATGGAGACCATGCGGCCGCGATAGGGGACGGTGGTGGCACCGCAGTCGAAGACCGAGTTCGGCGTGATGAGGCGTTCCTCGAGCGCGCCGGAGACCGAGACGATCTTGAAGACGGAGCCCGGCTCGTAGACGTCGGACACCGCGCGGTTACGCTGGCTATCCATCGGCGCGGCCTTCGCGTCAAAGAAACGGTTGAGGTCGTAGGTCGGCCAATTGGCGAGGCCCAAGATGCGGCCCGTGCGCGGCTCGCTCACGATGATGATACCGCCCTTCGGGTTATAACGGGCCGCGGCGGCGGCGAGGGCGTCCTCGCAGGTCTTCTGCACCAGGCTGTTAATCGTCAGCACAATCGTACTACCGTCGACCGGCGCAACCTCGCGGAGGCGGTTACTCGTGATCTCGCGGCGGCGGCCGTCGCGTTCGGATTCAATCCAACCCTTTTGACCGAGGAGGAGCGGGTTCATCACGCTCTCGATGCCAGCGGTGGGAACGCCCTCCTTATTGACGAAGCCCAGGACGTGCGCAGCGAGCTGGCCCTTAGGATAGTTGCGGCGATACTTCAACTCGGCGCGGAGCCCCTTGATGCCGAGCGCCTTGATGCGCTTCATCGTGGCTTCGTTAACCTCATGGGCGAGGACGGCCCAGCGGATCGTCTTCTCTTCGCCGGCTTCGTCGAGGCGCGTGGTCGTCGCGAAGGCTAGGCGAACCTTGGGAAAAGGCAGGCCGAGGATGGTCGCGACCTCCAGGGCGCGTTCGTGCTCGCCCTTGACGAGAGCGTCTGGGTCGACGCCGATGTCCCAGACGTCTTCGGAAACCGCGAGAAGGTTATCCTGGGCGTCGCGAATCTCACCGCGGCGGCAAGGGATCTCCTGGAGCACGCGGCGAGCCTGCAGGGCTTCCGCTCGCAGACGAGGGGCGTCGATCCAATGCAACCAGACTAGCCGCGAAATCACGGCTAGGAAGCAGAGGGAAACGACCCAAGCCAGCAAACGGTAGCGCGTTCGCCTGGCGTGGGGCAGGCTCATCGAGAGCGCGGTCCTCCCTGCCCACCCCAAGAGAGGGAGGCAATTTCGCGGGCCGTCATCCGGGGGCTCGCAGAAAGCATGGGGGGCGGGGATGCGACCGCCGGGAAATAACGGACCCAGACCACCTGTTCGGGGACCGGGGGCTTGAGGGCATCGCCAATGCGCTGCTGGAGATCAAGGGTGTTGAGGAGCTCGTCGCGCGCGCGGCGGAGGGTCTCGAGTTCCTTCTTAGAGTAAGAGATATCGCGCTCGATGCGCTGGATGCGGCTGCCGATGGTATCGGCCTCGACGCGCAGGCGCATGATGTTGATCGTCCCGACGGCGAAAGTGCCGACGGCGGCGAACACGCAGACCCAGGTGAAGATGCGCGGGCTCATGCGGCGAGGCGGCGCACGGCGCGGAGGCGGGCCGAGCGGCTGCGGGGGTTGGTGGTCTGTTCGGCGTCCGATGGTTGGATGGCCTTGCGGGTCAGGAGGTCGGCGTGCTTCACGCGGTCGTCCTGGTTGCGGGCGTCGTCGCGGTCGACCGGGCGGCCAGCGACCCCGTTCATGTAACGCTTCACCATCCGGTCCTCGAGGGAGTGGAAGGAGATGACGGCGAGTACGCCGCCTGCGTTGAGTTTACCGAAGGCGAGCGGCAGGGCTTCGGCCAGGGCGCCGAGCTCATCGTTGACCGCGATGCGGACGCCTTGGAAGGTACGGGTGGCTGGGTGCGGACCGCGGGGGCCGGGCGCGGGTGGCGCGGCTTCGGCGACGAGTTCGGCGAAGGTCGAGGTGCGGGCGAGGCGACCGGTGCCGCGGGCAGCCACGATTGCGTTGACGACGCGGAACCAGCGAGGCTCCTCGCCGTAGTCGCGGACGGCGCGTTCGAGCTCGGCGCGTTCGCTACGTTCGAGGAACTCGGCGGCACTGCGGCCGACGCGCGTATCCATGCGCATGTCGTTCGGCGCATCGAACCGGAAGGAGAAACCGCGTTCCGGGACGTCCAACTGGTACGAGGACACCCCAATGTCCATCAGAACACCGTCGAATCGCCCCGGAACGCGGTCAAGGTGGCGGAAATTTTCCGAGTGGAAACGCAGGCGGCCGGCATGGTCGGCGAGCAGCGCGGCGGAGCGTTCCCCGGCAGCGGGGTCACGATCCATTGCATCGACCGTACAGCGCGGCGCCCGGGCGAGGATCGCCGCGGTGTGGCCGCCGCCCCCGAAGGTGCAATCCAGATAGGCACGGCCGTCTTGCGGAGCGAGAAGTGTCAAGCACTCCTCGAGCAGGACTGGAACGTGGCTAGTCATTCGGCAGGCTGTGAATAAGGTGTGAGTAGTGTAAGTAACTTCTGGATACGCATCACAGGCCGAGTTCGCGTAAGGCGCGGAGGATGGTGAGCGCGGCGTCGGAATCGCGGTCGGCCTTGGGCGGCGTCGGCGAAGAGATATGGAAGGTGGTGAAGCCACCGCGGAAGATCACGTCGTGCTCGAGCTTCGCCTCCTTGACGATGTGCTCGTTGAGCGTAATGCGGCCCGCCTTATCGCACGTGACCTGGATGCTGTTCGTGCCGAGCAGGCTGAGCGCGTCCATCTTCACCGGATCGCTGACGGTCACCTGCGACGCGGCGACGCGGATGCGTTCGGCCATCGACGGAGGGAACACCACGACCGATGCCAGCGCCGGGTGGTACATCGCGAGGAAGGTGGCTTCCGCGTCGAAACGCCAGGCGGCGGGGATGGTGACACGGTTCTTCTCATCCAATTTTCCATTATGGATGCCGGTAAAGAGACCGTTGTTGGCGCCAATAGACATTAAGAATGGGGAGTTGCCCCCAGATGACCCACTTTTCCCCACACTTATCCACCCGTCAAGATTTTAGCCCCAGATCTGCCCAAATTCTTGTTCACAGGGCGCCAGGTGTCTTTAAATGATAGATTTCGCTCTTTATAAATTGTAAATCGTTGTCCATCAGTAATATATGTTTTTTACCACCCTTTCCGACCCCTGCCAGCTTAATTCCCCCTCCGCCGGCCGATCCGCGGCCCCCTTGCGCCGGCCTGACTTGTAATTGTTTTTTAACTACAATCTCAGGTCGACCGTAGCTGGGGAACGAGGGCGAAACTGTTTGCCAACGGACCCCGGCTGTGCTTTGACTCCAACCACTCAACCACGACTCTTGCCCATGAAAACCGCCCTCGCCCTCCTCGCCGCCCTCGTCCTCGCCGGATGCTCCACCCAGCTCGGCGTGGACAACAGCCAGAACAACGAAGCCTCCTTCTCCAACGCCACGGGCATCCTGACCACCCGCTACACCGCCGACACGACCGCCGTCTTCAACGCCGTGAAGCGCACCATCGACGCCATGCCCGGCACGCTTCGCACTGGCGAGACCGACGAAGTCGGCGCCAACAAGGAGCTGCTCAGCGTCGTGGTTTATGCCCGCACCATCGGCGACCTTGAAATCAAGATCACCATCGAGAAGGCCGAAGACGAAGTCACCAAGGCCGTCTTCACTCAGGTGAAGGTCAAGTACGGCTTCTTCGGCAACCTGCCGGAGAGCCAGAAGATCGTCTCCAAAATCACTTCTAACCTGCGCTAAGCGCCGGGGCGGAACCGCCAAACGGACGCCGCCCAGCCACCTGGCTAGGCGGCGTTCTTTTTTAACACCTTTCCCCATGGGCAACATTCACGGCCACAGTTTCCGCATCACCACCTTCGGCGAAAGCCACGGGCCCGCACTCGGCGTCATCATCGACGGCTGCCCTCCGCGCGTGCCCTTCGACGCCGCCTTCCTTCGCAGCGAACTCGCCCGCCGCCGTCCGGGCCAGAGCGCCCTCACCACCCAACGCAAGGAAGCGGACGAACCAGAAATCCTCTCGGGCGTCTCGCATGACGGCCTCACGCTCGGCTCGCCCATCGCCATCGTCATCCGCAACGGCGACCAGCGCCCGCAGGCCTATGCCGAGATGAAGGCCGCCTACCGCCCTTCCCACGCCGACTTCACTTATGACGCGAAGTACGGCATCCGCGCCGTCGAAGGGGGCGGCCGTTCCTCCGCCCGCGAGACCGCCGCGCGCGTCGCCGCTGGTGCCGTCGCCAAGACGGTACTCAAGCACGCCTGCGGAGCCCGCATCATCGCCTGGGTCGAGAGTGTCGGTGATAT
The DNA here is from genome assembly GCA_964201505.1 of Opitutales bacterium. Lineage (GTDB taxonomy): Bacteria > Verrucomicrobiota > Verrucomicrobiia > Opitutales > UBA953 > UBA953. Next base: position 20,584 of record CAXNEN010000002.1, on the reverse strand, counting down.
CCGCATGCCCGGCGTCGCCAAGGCGCCATCGCTGAAACAGGTCGAGGCCTCGCCGACGCGTTGCCCGCATCCCGCCACCGCCGCCAAGATCGACGCGCTCATCCGCGACGCCCGCGCCGACGGCGATTCCGTGGGCGGCGTCATCTGCTGCGTCATCGAGAACCTTCCCGCCGGCCTCGGTTCGCCGGTCTTCGACCGCTTCGAGGCCGACCTCGCTAAAGCCATGCTCTCCCTGCCCGCCACGAAGGGCTTTGAAATCGGTAGCGGCTTCGCCGGCACCGTCCTCCGCGGCAGCGCGCACAACGATGAGTTCATCCGTAAGGGCGGCCGCATCCGCACCGCCACGAATCGCTCCGGCGGCACGCAGGGCGGTATCACCAACGGCGAAGACGTCGTCTTCCGCATCGCTTTCAAGCCCACCGCGACCGTGCTCAAGCCACAGAAGACCGTCCGGCCCGATGGCAAGGCCACCGAGCTCAGCGCCAAGGGACGCCACGATCCGTGCGTGCTCCCGCGCGCCGTGCCCATCGTCGAAGCCATGGCCGCCCTCGTGGCCGTGGATCACTGGATTCGCGACCGCGGACAGAACGCCCCCTTCGGCCGCTGCGGACGTAAGGCATGACGCCAATCATCATCATCCTCGGCCCCGTCGGCGCCGGGCGCGCTGACACGGTCCGCGAACTAGCCGAGAACGCTTGGCCCGAAGGCCGCAAGATTCGCATCCTCCGCGAAGCCCGCGAAGGTGGCGCTGGTGTCGACCAATGGGAATTCAAGGGCGGCCAGGCCATCCTCCCCGCGCCCGGCGATGAAGACGCCGCCATCCTGGTGACAAACGGCTCCCTACACATCATCGACCAGATGGAAGCGCTCCACCGCACCATCCGCCCAATGATGCCCGACGCCGTGTGGCGCGTCGCACGCATCATCACCGTCATCGACTGCCCGCTCGCCATGAAGCACGCGGCCGTCGAAGAGTGGTATCGTATCTGCGTGCATTTCTCCGATGCGGCAATCATCAACCGCCGTTGGGAAGTCCCCGGCCAGTGGGTCAGCAAGTTCCTCGCCCCCTATGAGAAGGAATTCTACCCCTGCCTGTTCTTCAACCTCACTAAGATCGGCACCATCGCCAATCCGCCCGCCGTCATCGACGGCGAACCGCTGCGGCTGACGCACATCTTCGACGACATCGACGCCGTCGATGAGATGGAGTTCGACGAGGACAACCTGCCCGACGAGCCCTTCGACCTCGTCCGTCAGGTGGACAAATTTTTCGCGCGCGACGAACTCGGCCGCCGCAACATCCTCGTCCCTGAGATCGGCGACCTGCTCCGGCAGGAAGGTCGCTGCTAAAGACCCTGATGCGGCCGCTGATCGTCACCTATGCCTGGCTGCTGACCCGTCTCCCCGCGGCCTTCGCCCGCGTCAACGCGGCCCTGCTCGGCGAAGTGCTCTGGTTACTCCGCGGCAAGGTCATCCGCCGTAACCTCGCCAAGGCCTTTCCGGCGAAGGAGGCAGCCTGGGCCCGCCAGATTGGCCACACCTCCTGCCGCCGCACGGCCGAGATGGCCCTCTTCTCGGTCGCCTCACCGATGATGGCGGAGGCGGAGATTCGCGACCGAGTCACGGTAGACGAAAGCGTGACGAGCACGGAGCACGGCCTACCGGCCAAGGGCACGGGCGTCGTCTTATTCGTCCCGCACTTCGCGCTAATGGAGATGATGACCACCGTCACCCTACTCCGACCCGAACTCGCCAAGCGCGAATGGGTCGTGATTTACCGGCCGCTCGACCAGCCAGCCGCCGAACGCTGGGTCAAGGATGCCCGCGAACGTTTCGGCATGCAGCTCGTCTCCCGCCGCGACGGCTTCGCCCGCTCGATGAAAGCCGTCCGCGAAGGGCACATCACAATCATCCTCTTCGACCAGACGGCGCAGACGGGCTCGATCTGGCAGTTCATGGGTTCGCCATGCGCCGTTACCGAGCTACCCGGCATCATCGCCCAGCGATTCAAGTGCCCGAGCCGGATCTACTGGGCTGAGCGGACCGGGTTCTGGCGCTGCCGCCTCCGCATGGAAGCCCTGCACGCGACCGATTCCATCGGCCTCACCATCGAATCTAACGCTTGGCTCGAACGGATGCTGCGCTCCGGAGACGACGTCTGCTCGAACTGGCTCTGGGCGCACGACCGCTGGAAGCACGGCGAGGCTCCATTCAAGAAGCTCGGCGAGTAGCCTTATTTCTTGGGCCCGGCGGGAGCATCGCCTTCAGGCAGCATGCGGCGCTTCTTCTCGCCTTCCTTGGCTTCACCCGACTTGCCTCTTTCCTTGTCAATCTCCGGTCCATATTTCTCGGCAAGCTTACGCAGGAATTCCATACGCTGCTCCGTCGTGAGGGCCTGGATGCGCATGCGTTCGGCCTTGGCCTCCGCTGGCGTTAGCGTCTTGAAGTGATGCTCGAGAACGCGAGAGCCGAAGCCACCGCGTTCGCGCATCTCCTTCATGAGCTTATGGCGCTCCTCGGGCGTGGCGGTCTCGTACTTAGCGAGATTGGCGGCAAACTCGCGGCGAGACTCGGGCGACATACGCTCCATCTTCTCGATGGACGAACGCATGCGGGCGAGACGCTCGGGCGGCAGCTCGAGAATCTTACGAATCGTCTGAATCTCCTCGGCCGTCGGCTCGGATTCGGGCGAACGGCCGGAAGCCTGCTGAGCAAAGGAAGCGGCGGCCGCCAAGACGAGTGCCGAGAGAAGGGTGAACTTCTTCATCGGATCAAGAGCCGGGGGCGTTGAGCACCTCGACCACGCTGGACTTCTCCACCGCGGGCGAAAGGAGCGAAAGGTCGGCGGAAGCGCCAAGCAGATCAGCGAACTGGGTGGACTCGTCGCGGGCGACGAGGGCGAGCGTCTGGCGGTTGAGCGCTTCCTCCGAAGGGGCCGACATGGAGAGGACGGCGACAAAGCAGGCGGCGGCCGCGGTGGCGACGGAGCTCCAACGGAGGACGACGCGGCGACGACGCGCGGCGCGAACCACGGCCACGACGCGGTCGGCGAAGCCGGTGACGGCGACGGAACGGCCACGGCTGAGCGAAGCGGCGAGTTCTTGGTCGAAGGTCTTGGGTTGTGGATTGTCCATGGCTCAGTTCATAGGGTTAAACACCACCGAGGGCGGTAAGTTGCAGGGTTCATTGGTTTCCATAGAAGTCTTTCAGGAGCTCGCGCAGGCGGCTCCGGGCGCGGTGAATCCAGGTCTTCACCGAAGAGACCGGCACGCCCATGATCTCGGCGATATCCTCATAAGGAAGCTCCTGTTGGACGACTAGGAGAATGGCCGTGCGTTGCTCGGGGGGGAGTTGGGCGATCGCCCGCTGAAAGGCTTCATCGAGTTCGGCCACACGCCGCGCGGACTGCTGCGACGAATCGCCGGGCTCAGCCGTAAACTCCAAGGCCGTCGTGGGCTTGCGCCCGCGTCGACGCCATTCGTTGAGCACGAGATTATGGGCGATATGGATGAGATAGGTGCTTAGCTTGGCTTCCGGACGCCACCGCGCGGCTGCCCGGTGCAGACGGATGAAGACTTCCATCGCCAACTCCTCCGCAGTCGCCTGCGAGCCGATCTCTCCTCGCAGATAGCCGACGAGGCGGGCATGGTGCCGGTGGACGAGCAGTCGCAACGCGTCATCATTCCCTTCGGCGACGAGCGTCATCAGCCGCTTGTCGTCGTCGTCGTCCGGGAGCATGGGCTCTTCCTGGGACATCTCTTTGATATAACTCCGGAAAGCGGTGGAAGTTACGCCGCGCGAGGGCGGAGCGCGAAGGCGCGTAACGTACGGAGGAGGAACTGCTCGAAGGCCGCCAAGACCTGATAGTTGAGCTCCATCCGGCGGCGGGCGTCCTCGAGGTAGCCGACGGATAAAGCGACCTGCTCCGCGCAGCCTGGGTGCAATCGTCCGATCAGGCGCAGCTTTTCCTCGACCGAGACCAGCATGCGGGCGCGCACGCCGCGGCGCACGGACTCCTCGTAGGCCAGTTCAGCGTCGTCCTCGTCTTCGTCGGTCGGGGGCGGCGGCGGCGCCGCCTTCAGGGCCTCGTCGACGAAAAGCTCGAGCAGCACCTCGAAGCGGGCGCAGAGGGCGTAGAGCGGGATGAAGACTTCGGAAACGCGGGCGTTCGGCGAAGCCGGTCCCTTGACCATACGCGTGAGCAGACGTTCCATCTCACGCTGCCAGTCGAGCCAAGAAGGGTCATTGAGCCCCGGGGCGTCGCCCGCGACGTGGAAACGCATGCACCGGCTGAGAATCGTCGACATCACGCGGTAGTAGTTCGTGGTCTGCAAGATAATCAGGGTGCCGGGCGGAGGCTCCTCGAGCGTCTTCAGGAAGGCGTTGGCCGACTCGGAAAGAAAACGGTCCGGCTCGTTGACGATGACCACGCGCCGGGGCGTCAAGGACGAGAGGCGGAGCGCCGCGACCACCTCGAGGGTATTGTCGATGCTGATGCGGCGCGATTTCTTCGCCGGCCGCAGCACACGGCAATCTGGGTGTGATAATGGGTCAGCCTCGCCGAGGTGCAAGGAGGCCAGCTGCTCGGCCACGCCCGCGAGCAAGGCGCCATCGGCGCCGGTGAGCAGCACCGCATGCGGCATCCGGCCTTCGGCGCGGGCGCGGCGGAGAACCTTCAGGACCGGCAGGTCGGCGAGGTCAGCGGAAGCGGCGGGTAATTTCATACCAGATCTCCTCGGCGATGGTTTCGGCGGGGCGGGCGGCGTCGACGACAAAGAAACGCGCGGGTTCCTCCTTCGCGAGCGCGTGGTAGACGGAACGTACCTGCTGATGGAAGCCGGCGCCGAGGACTTCAAATCGATCGGCCTGACCTTGGTCGCGGACTGAAGCCCGGCCCAGGCCGCTGGCTGGATCGAGGTCGAGCAGGATGGTCAGATCGGGGCGCAGCGGGCCGCACGCCAGCCGGTTGGCGGATTCGATGAGCCCGCGATCGAGCCCACGGCCACCGGCCTGATAGGTGACCGTGGAATCGATGAAACGATCGCAGAGCACGACCTGACCGGCGGCGAGCGCCGGCGTGATGACGTCGGCGACGAGCTGCGCGCGGCAGGCTGCGAACAGCAAGGCTTCCGCGGCCGGTCGGATAACCGAGCCAGGCTGCTTGAGGACGTCGCGCATCTTTTCGCCAAAAGGGGTGCCGCCGGGCTCGCGCAGGCTGAGCACGGTCACGCCGGTGACACGTAGACGCTCCGCGAGACGGGTCAGCTGCGTGGACTTGCCCGCGCCTTCCCCTCCTTCGAACGTGATGAATCTACCCGCGATTGGCATGCTCCCCCAAGATGCCCGAGCGGGCGTCCAAAGCGAGAGGAGAAAAGATCGGGGCATGAAAAAGGCCCGGCGAAAGCCGGGCCTTGCGGACGCCAATACAGCGCAACTTAACCGCCGGCATTCGTGCCAAAGACCTGCTGCTTCTCCACGGACCGATCGACGTTCTCGCCCAGCTTCTTGAGCGTTTCGTCGAGCGAAGTGCTACCACCATTGCTGGTGGTGGCAGGACCATTCGGGGGATTCCTCTTACCGACCTTTACAATATCGTCGCTGGGCTGGCGATCAGAGATGACAGACCCGAAGCCCTTGGACGGCTCAACGGAACCGCCAGCGAAAATCTGGGTGCGGGACGGAGCCGTCGCGGCCATCGCACCGATGGTCGTGGCGACTTCGGGTCGTAACGTGGTGTTATCGGCGAGGATGGCGGCCACGATCTGCAGGTCTTCGGCCGGAATAGGATAAGCAACAATCTGGACGGGCTTGGAAAGCGCGGCGAGAATCGCCGGGGCGGGGGCAGGGGGGCGAGGCGCACCCGGCTCGGCGTTGGCGGCCTGACCGATAGCGTTCACGAGGGCGGCGGAAGCGACGTTGCAGGTCATCTGCATGCCCGGCTCGACGGAAACGGGGCCGGCGTTAGAGCTGTACACCGTCGTCTCGACGGAGCCGCGCACGCAGTCGACAGTGATCTTGCCCATGCCGTTGGCAGCGACGCGATACTCGATTGAGAAGACCGTGCCGCGGATGCGGACAAGGCCAGCGGGCGTCTTAACGGTGAAGGTGGAAAGCGCGTTCAGTTTACGGACTTCGCCGATGATTTTACCGCGCGGCACTTCGAGTTCAGTCACCGACGGGCTGGGGTCCTTCTCGATCTGACGATAGGGATCGATGATGGCCGCCGAAGGAACCTGGCGGAAAGTGCGCAACTGGACCAGAGTGTTAGGCGTGAGGACGAGGGAAGCGCCGTTCGAGAAGACGAGTTCGGCCGTGGAGTTGATACCGGTCTCGACGAGCGAGCCTTCCTGAAAGACAGCGCCGGTCGCGAGCGGCTTCCTCTGCGCATTGGCATCGATGATGGTCACCGCGCCACTGGTCTTGCCGACCTGGACCTTGCCGGTCTGTAAGGCGGCGGAAGAAAGAATAGGCAGGAGCGCAAAGGCTACTATTCCCAGGTGCTTGAAAAAGGAACTCATGGAGACTGTGGTGAGCAGATAAACTAACTTAGCGATAAGCCGAGGCAACCCCTTTAAAAGAAAAGCCCCCCGAAAGGGGGTCATTACCTCGTAACCCGAACGCGTTCAGGCCGTAACGTACTTCTCGAGGCGGCGCTGGACGGCGATCGCGGAGAGCTGAGCGTATTTCGGAAGTCCCTGATCAAAAGGCAGTTGCATTTCACCCTGAATAAGGGGGAGAGCGTAGCGCACGAAGTCCGGGTGGATGGACATCTTGTCTTCGCCGATCCACTTTTCCGGGAAGACCTTCACGCCGTTGGCAATCTGGTCGAGCGGGGCGAGCATGGTCTGGACGGCGTAGTTCTCCTTTTCGGAGCGGGTCAGGATGACCATCTTGCCGGACTCGCCTTCGAGGGCGGCCTTGACGGCGGCGCCACCGCAGAGTTCGGCTTCATCAACGTCGGTCTTCGAAGCGTTGTGCGAAGCGGCACGCTGGGTGATGCCGAGCTTGGAGGAGCGGGCCTTGACGCCATCGAAGCGAGACTCGACGAGTGTACGGAGGTATTCGCCGGCGCCGCCGAGGACGGCGTGGCCGAAAGCGTCGGTGCTGGAGGTGTCGGCACCAAGGTAGTTACCAGTGGCGTCCTGGACGCCTTCGGAGACCACGACGAAGCAGTGACCGTTGGCCTTGAGAACTTCTTCGACGCGACGGATGAAGTTGTCGGCATTGAAGGCGACTTCCGGGAGCAGCACGATGTGCGGCGCGGTGTTATTATAGTGGGTATTCTTGACGGACTTGTCTTCGCCCTTGTCGCGGCGCTGCGCGAGGACAGACGAGGCGGCGATCCAGCCGGCGTTGCGGCCCATGACCTCGAGGATGGAGACGAAGTCGTTCTGGCCCATGGCGGCGTTGTCGAGAGCGGTCTCACGAATAGTCACGCCAATGTGCTTAGCGACGGAACCGAAACCGGGGCAGTGGTCGGTGAGCGGGAGGTCGTTATCGATCGTCTTGGGCACGCCGACGACGCGGAGTTCGTAGCCGCGCTCTTTGGCGAGGGCGTCGATCTTGGCGGCGGTGTCCTGGGAATCGTTGCCGCCGATGTAGTGGAAGTAACGGATGTTGTGGGCTTCGAAGACCTGCAGGATGCGGTCGAAGTCTTCGGCCTTCTTCACCTTGTAGCGGCAGGTGCCGAGGGCGGCGCCAGGGGTGTGGCGGAGGGCGCGGAGGGTCTGCTGAGATTCGGCTGCGAGGTCGACGAGCTCTTCGTTAAGGACGCCCTGGATGCCGTTGAGTCCGCCGTAGATTTCGACGATTTCGTCCTCATGCTTGAGGGCTTCCGAGATCACCCCGGCGAGGCTAGCGTTGATGACGGGGGTCGGACCGCCGCTCTGCGCGACGAGAAGGTTGCCAATGAGGGGAGAAGACATGGGAGTGAACGAGTTGAAAAGTGGGTTGTGGGAAGCCCCACCCCCCTTGGCAACACGGAAAACCCTCCCCTGCCCGCACCCCCCTGATAAGGCCTACAAAATACGCCCCGCTTTGACCTGGGCCGACTCGGGCACCTTCTGGGTCCAGGCAGCGGCCTGCTGCACGAAAGCGTCCACCTGGGCGCCAGCCGAACCGGTCAGCTCGCCCGCCTTGGTCACGGCGTCGAGGAGGACGGATTTCGGGAGGCGGAGGCGGCTGTCGGCGGCGAGGCGTTCAACGAGGTCATTGCGCTCGGTCTTGCCCGAGCGGAGGTCCTTGGCGACGGCCACAGCGTGTTCCTTGATGGCCTCGTGGGCCTCTTCACGGCCGGCGCCGGCCTTGACGGCTTCCATGAGGAAGGTCGTCGTGAGGAGGAACGGAAGGGTGTGGCGCGACTCGCGCTCGATGACGGCTCGATTGACCTCCATCTGGCCGAGCACAGTGAGGAAGGCTTCGAAGAGACCGTCGATGGCGAGGAAGGCGTCAGGCAGGAGCACGCGGCGCACGACGGAGCAGGACACGTCCCCTTCGTTCCACTGTTCGCCGGAAAGCGAGGCGGCCATGGCGAGGTGACCGCGCAGGATCACGTGGAAGCCGTTGATGCGCTCGCAGGTGCGGGCGTTCATCTTGTGCGGCATGGCGGACGAGCCGACCTGTCCAGGCAGGAAACCTTCGCTGGCGAGTTCATGGCCGGCCATCAGGCGGAGGGTCTTGGCGAAGGACGACGGACCAGAAGCGGCGGAAAGCAGCGCGGCGACGACTTCCATGTCCATCGAACGCGGGTAGACCTGGCCAACGGCACCGAGCGAATGCGGGATGCCGAGATGCACGAGCACCCGGCCTTCGAGCTGGGAGACCTTGGCAGCGTCGCCGGAGAAAAGCGTGAGCTGGTCGAGCTGCGTACCCACGGCACCCTTGAGCCCGCGGGCGGCGAAAGCAGCGAGCGCAGCGTCAACCTGCGCAATACCGCGGAGGCATTCCTCGCCGAACATTGCCCAGCGCTTGCCGACGGTGGTGGGCTGCGCGGCGACATTGTGCGTGCGCGCGGCGATGAGGATATCGCGGTCAGCCTGGGCGCGACGGGCGAGCGCGCTGAGCGCGGCCACGCCCTTGGCGCGGACGAGCTGGAGCGACCGGAAGACCTGGAGCTGCTCGACGGATTCAGTAAGGTCGCGGCTGGTCAGGCCCTTGTGGACATGCTGGTGGCCGGCGAGGGCGCAGAACTCGTCGATGCGCGCCTTGACGTCGTGACGGGTCTCTTCCTCGCGCTTGCGGATAGATTCGAAGTCGACCTGCTCCTTGACCTTCTCGTAAGCGGCGAGCGCCGCGGTGGGGATGTCGAGGCCGAGGTCGCGCTGGGCCTTCATGACGGCGATCCAATATTCGCGCTCGAGGACCACGCGGCCGCGGGTGGACCAGACGGCCTTCATCGCCAGGGAGGCGTAGCGATCGGCGAGGACATTAGGGACGTTATCGGATTCCATCGGTTTGAAGGGATTTATATCAGGCGGAACGCTTCACGGCAAGCGCTCGGAGGAACATGGCGCGGACGGAAATCTCGTCCTCGCCGCGATTAGAAGCGTCAAAACAGTCGGCGCAGGCGAGCTGGAGGTCGACGAGTTCGGCGAGGGTGTAACGGGCCGCGGCCGGGGCGACCTTGTTGCTCACGTACCAGGCGTTCTGCGAGAAGAGGTTGGCGGAGGACTTCGCGGCGGACCCGAAGGTGGGACCATGGCGGCCGCTGGCGGCCTCGAACTGGCCTTTGGGCAGGCCCGCGTCGCTGACGCGGAAATCTCCGGAGTCGGCGAGGCAACGAATCTGAATGAGGAGACGCAGCCGGTTCTGGAGCGCGGACAGCAACGGCCGGCTGGAATCCTCGTTGAAGAAATACCGGTCGAGCGACTCCAGTCCCCACTTCAGGTCGCGGGCGGCGAGGGCTTCGATGGGCTCGAAGAAATCCCCTTCGCCGAATGTCGGCACGAGCAGGTGGACGTCCGACTCCTTGATGGTGCCGCCCGGACCAGCATAGGTCGCGAGCTTCTCACATTCGCCGAGCACGAGGCGAGTCGACTGGCCCACGCGGCCGACGATGACCTCCGGGACGCCGCGTTCACACTTCACGCCGAGCGCCTTGAAGCGCTCGACCGCCAGCGCGACCTGGCCGTCGGCCTGCGCGTCGCCCTTGTCGAACGGGCTCTTGGATGGTGCCGCATGGAGGATGAAGTCCGTCGCGACGGACTTGAGGTTGGCGAGGTCCTTCCGGCGGCCGTCGTAAGGCGTGGCGGAGATGATGATCGAGACGGCCGGGTCGGCCTCGGTCGCGACCTTGAGCATGTTCGCAAGGCTCTCCTTCGTGAGCTCGGACTTCGCCGCGACGGAATCCGAAACGAGGTTGAGGTTACGCAGCCAGATGACGCGCTTGGCGCCGAACATCGAAAGGGTCTTCACCGACTCCGCGAACTGCAGCTCGAGCGTGAGGGCATCGTCGACGCGCAGGATCTGACCCGAGATGACCTCGGCTTCGGCGTCGGCGCCAGCCGCCTTCTTGGCCTTCTCGAAACAGGCGCGCCCGTCCTGGTCGACGAGGTATTCGTCTTTACCAGCGATGATGGCGAGATAACCGGGCACGCGCTTAATCTTCCGCCCTGCCCCCTCGTGGCAATCCTTTGTCGTTCGCAGACCGGTGGCCCAGGCATCTTCCGGCCCTCGGATCCTCCTGACTCAAACCCTCTGGACTTGGTCCCTCAGGCCCCGTGGATCAGGTCTTCGATGCGGTACTTATTCAACTGGCGACGCATGAAGTCCAAGGCGGTGTTCACGGCGCGCAGCTTGACCTGACGGCGGTCGCCTGGGAGGACGACGCGCCGAGACCAGACTCCGGCGGGGGAAGCATACCCAATATACACTGTACCGACGGGATCAACCTCGGTGCCGCCGCCGGGGCCGGCATAACCGGTCACGGAGATGGCGTAGTCGGAACCGAACTTCTCGATGGTACAGGTCGCCATCGCCGCCGCGCATTCCGCGGAGACAGCGCCGTGCTGGGCAATCAGGCACTCGGGGATGCCGAGCAGGTTGACCTTGGCGTCGTTGGCGTAGCAGACGGCCGAACCGGCGAAGACCTTGGAAGCTCCGGGGACGTTGGTAAAAGAATTAGCAAGGAGGCCGCCGGTGCAGGACTCGGCGAGGGCCACGGTCTTCTCGAGGCTGCGCAGCTGCTCGACGACGAGGGAAGCGAGGCAGGCGTGGCCGGTGCAGACGAAATCATGGCCGACGGCGTCGCGGATATGCCGGGCGACCTCGCAGAGTTCTTCGGCGGTGAAGCCGCTGCCGGCGGAAGAAATGCGCGCGTCGACCAAGCCGGTGTGAGTGCCGAACGAAAGCATCATGCCCGGCTTAAGGAACGGGCGGACAATCTCTTCGAGCGGCACGGCACCGATACCGAAGGTGCGGACCTGCACGTAGGCTTCGCCCTGACAGGCGCACCCGACATCACGGAGACGCGGTACGACTTCCTCTTCGAACATCGGGCGAAGTTCGAGCGTCGGACCGGGCAACATCACGAGGGCCTTGCCATCGCGATGAAAGAAAACACCGGGGGAGGTACCGCGCGGATTAGGGAGAGCCTCGGCGCCGGTAGGGACGAAGCACTGGCTGAGGTCAGCTTCGGAAAGTTTGCGGCCGATGAGTTTGAAGCGCTCGCGCAAGGCCTGCTCAGCGGAAGGCACATGCTCGAGTTTCAGACCAAGCGCAGAGGCGACGGCCGCGCGCACGTGGTCGTCGGAGGTCGGACCAATGCCACCGGTGGTAACGATGAGGTCATAGGCGCCCCAGGCCTCGCCGACCTCACGGGCGATTTCCTTGGCATTATCGCGGACCACAATCGAACGGGTGATGGGCAGGCCGCGGCGGGCGAGTTGCTCACCCAGCCACAGGAGGTGGCCATTCTCGCGAATGCCATCTAAGAGCTCATCGCCCACGTTGATGACGAGGACCTGACGGGGTTTGCTGTTGCAGGAAAGCATTTGCAGAAAAGGGGGGTCAGGGCAGAATTAACGAGCCAAGCCCAAAATGCAAACCGACCGGGAAGAACTTTCGCCCAAGGCCAAGGCCCGGCGTGCCCCCCATACCCCGGGCGTCTACCTGATGAAGGACGCCGCTGGGCTCGTCGTCTATGTAGGCAAGGCCAAGGACCTCAAGAAGCGCCTAGCCTCCTATTTCGTGCCCCGCCAGCGAATGACCCCCAAGGTGGCTGCGATGATGGACACGGTGGCCGACATGGAATGGCACGAGGTCCGGTCCGAGACCGAGGCCCTCCTTTTAGAGGGCAAGCTGATCAAGCGCTGGCGTCCCCGCTGGAATATCCTGTTCCGCGACGACAAGCAGTTCCCCCAAGTCCGGGTCGACCTCGCTGATGCCCTCCCGAAGTTCCGCATCGTCCGCGCCCGGACGACTGACGCCTGCCGCTACTTCGGCCCCTTCCCCCACCAGCAGGCCGTCCGCCGCACGCTCAACGAGATGCGCAAGAAATTCGGCATCCTCCTCGCCGACAGCACGCCGACCTCGCTACCCGACGGCACGTGGAAACTCTACGACGACGCCCGCTCCGAGATCCAGAAGCACGCCAACGTGGTCACGGCCGAGGCATACGCCGACCGCGTGACCGAGGCCTGCGCCTTCCTCGAAGGCAAGGTCGAGAGCTGGGGCGAACAAGTTGAGGCCGATATGCGCAAGGCCGCCGAGGCCCGGGACTACGAGAAGGCGGCGAGCCTGCGCGACCTACTCGACGCGTTAAAACGTACGACGGAGAAGTCCCGCCGCTTCCTCCGCGAAAACCCCCTGCCCCGCCGCGACGAAGCCGGCGCCCTGAGCTCACTCGCCGCCGCGCTCGGCCTCGAACGTCCGCCCGCCACGGCGGAGTGCTTCGACATCTCGCACATCTCAGGCACGCTCGCCGTCGCGTCGATGGTCCGCTTCGTCGACGGCCAGGCCGACAAGTCCGGCTACCGTCGCTTCAAAATCAAGTCCTTTGAAGGTAACGATGACTTCCGCTCCATGCAGGAGGTCGTCGGCCGCCGCTACACCCGCCTGCACGAGGAGCATCGTGCCTTCCCCGAGCTCGTCATCATCGACGGCGGCCTCGGTCAGGTCGGCGCCGCGCTTGCGGCGTTCAAGGAACATGACCTCGCCCCGCCCCCGCTCATCGGCCTCGCCAAGCGCGAGGAGACAATCGTCTTCCCCGACGGCCGCGAACTAAAGCTCCCGCGCCACGACGTCGGCCTGGCCCTGCTCATGCGCATCCGCGACGAGGCCCACCGCTTCGCCAACGACTTCAACGCCGAACTACGCACCCGCAAGCTGCGCGAGTCGCTACTCGACGAGATGCCGGGCCTCGGGCCCAAGCGCAAAGACTCCCTGCTCGCGCACTTCGGGAGCATCCAGAAACTGCGCAAGGCCACCGCCGCAGAGATCGCGGAAGTGGCCGGCCTCAGCGACAAGCTCGCCGGCGAAGTGAAGGCTTACTTAGAGGCAAGAGGTTGAGGGTTAAATACCCCCGCACATCATCCGGTCTCCGGTTTCCCTTTGAGTTGTGGAGCTCTGCCTTGGGTAGGGCGGTCATTACCATAGCCGCCGTTCGCAGAGGAGCGCGCGATGAGCCGGGAAGGTCACCGACCATTCCTAAATCCGGCCGCCCAAGGACGCGACGCCGTCGCGCCCCTACCTCTTAACAGCCGCCACTTCGCGTTCCACGAGATCCGCCACGCGGTCGGCGCCACCGGCGTCGCCGAGTCCGTCAACGGAGGCTTTCCACTTCTTCCAAAGGGCCCAGTCGCCAGTGAAGGCTTCGGAAATAATCGCCCGCGCAGAGGCCGCCGTGAGGCCGTAGGCGCCGGCACCATGCTCGGCGATGAGGCGGCCGTTGCCGGCTTCCTGACCAGGGATGACTTGCGTGATAATCATCGGCACGCCGGCCGCGACGCACTCATGCGTAGTCGCACCACCAGCCTTGCTGACGACGAGATGGCTCGAGAGCATCAGCGAGGGAATGCGGTCGGTCCAACCGAGCACCTCGGCGCGGCCATCGACGGCACGCTCAACGGCTTCCTTGAACGACGCGTCCTTGCCCACGGTGATCGTGAGCTCGAGGCCGAGCGTCGACAGCGCGCTCGCGAGCTCGACCGCATCGCGCTTGCCAGGATTGAGCATCACGAGCACGCGGGGGCGTTCACCGACCTTGGCGGAGGAGCGCGGGGCGAGGCGCGAGGAGACTGGGAAGCCGTATGGCAAGACCTTCGCAGCGGGCACGCCCTGGCGAATCATAACATCGGCCGTGGCTTGGTTTGGCGTGACGTACCAATCGGAATGGGCGCGATGCCAGGCGCGATTCACCGAGATGGAATCCGTGACGACGGTGATGAGACGCGGGCGGGCGGGATCGTCGCGATGCCAGCGGCGGGCCATCATGTAGTTATAAAGCGGGTAGGCCGAGACCACGACTGGCGGGTGGGTCGCGTCGAGCATCTCGTTGAGGGTCTTCTCGACCGGACGCACGAACGGGAGCGAGGCGCGGACGAGTGGCAAGCGGTCGAGCGCGGTGTACATGCAGCCCCAGAGACGCGGGTATTTATTGGCGACACCGATATAGCTGTCGCGCTGGCTCTTGGCCTTCTCGGCACCGTAGGCTTCGAGAAAGAGGTCGTGCAGTTCGCCGTTCAGTCCCGGCTTACGGCCGAGGGCCTCGAGGATGGAACGCGCGGCGGCGTTATGCCCTTCGCCGAAACCGGCCGTGAGGACTGGGATGACGCTCATCAGGCGACGAACGAAATCGTGGCGCTGGCTTCACCCGCGGGCGCAGGCGAACCGCCCTTGGCGGCTTCGAAGGCGGCGCGGCGTTCGGCGATACGCTCCAGGAGTTCCTGACGCTCGACGACGCGCAGGCGGCCGTCGTCCTCTTCCACTATCGCGGTCAGCGACTCGACCCAGTCACCGGAATTGATGTAGCGGACATTGCCGATCATACGGTCCTCAGCTTTGTGAATGTGGCCGCACATCACGCCTTCGCAGCCACGTCGGGCGGCCAAGGTCTGGAGATGCTCTTCGAAGCTCGAGATATAGCTGACCGCAGTCTTGACCTTGGCCTTGATGGCCTGAGAGAGGGAGAAGTACTCCTTACCGCGCCAGGCCCGCCACTTGTTGTAGACGCGGTTCAGATCGAGGAGAATTTGGTAGCTGATGTCGCCGATGACGGCGAGCCAGCGGAGATTCACCGACACGGTGTCGAACGCGTCACCGTGGATGCAGAGATACTTGCGGCCATCCTGGGCGACGTGGATGTGCTCTTCAGCGAGCTCGATGCGGTCGAGCACGAGGGGAATCAGGCGGCGGATAAAGTCGTCGTGGTTACCGCGCAGATAGATCACTTTGGTACCGTCCTTCTCCGCCATCTTCATAATACGACGGATGACGGCCGTGTGGGCCGGCGACCAGTGGTTCTTACGCTGGAGGGACCAGAGGTCGATGATGTCGCCGTTCAGGATCAGCTTGTCGCAGCGGATGCCGCGCAGCACGTCGAGGAGCTCGCGCGCCTGGGCGTCCTTGGTGCCCAGATGCAGGTCCGAGAGGACTAACGTCCGGAAGTGAATCTTATGTTGCCCAGGGACCTTAGTAGTTTCTTCCATGGGACAAGAAAGTAACATGTATTTGTGGCGGTTTCGTGTCAAAACCGCCTTATTGCAGAAACGTGACGAGCCCTGCCCAGAAGCACGCCCTCCTTCTTAGGGGCGATCTAGCGAATCACGGGGCGGTGACGGTGAGGCCGGAGATGGCGCCCTGCAAGACGATGAGCTTGCCGTAGTGGCCAACGGGCTTGCCGTTGTCATGCCCGACGCAGAAATCCTCGGCCGGCTGGCGCGGCAGCACGCCCTTAGCCTTGCCCGTGACGATGTCCTGGCCAGCGACGACGAGCTTCATCGTGCCATCGGCAGCGAGGCTTGCGATGACGGCGAAACTTCCTTTGACCTCGGCGGGCGAAAAGATTTCGACGACTTCATCCGCGCCATGACGGACCGCGAAAGCGACGAGCCCGCCCTTGAGGTAGAGCGCATGGCCAATCAGTCCGCCTTGCGCGACAATCACGGCGTCGCGCTGCGCGGTGTCGACGGTGACGGCGATGGTGAAGGGGCGCTGGCCGACCTGAGGTGCGGCGGCGGCGGCAATTGTGTCGCCGGATTTCGCCTGCGCGAGCGACGTCGGCTTCAGGTCAGCGGACTTCTTGGCAACGCTCGGCACATTATCGATTGGATAAAGCGTCTTCGCGCCCTTCACTTCACCGGCAGGGCGACGAGCAGTCGGCGTCTTGCCGCCGATCTCGGCCGACACCTTGTCGGCGAGCACCTTCAGCTTCGCGACGATCTCCCGATGCTGCACGGCGACGTCGGTCTGCTCGCCGATCTCGGCGTCGAGGTCATAAAGACGCAGGCCAGGCGGGGTTTTGGCCCGTTTACCCATGTCTTCCGGTTGCGGCACGAGCGCGAGCTTCCAGCGTCCTTGGCGGACGGCCTGTAGGTCGTAGCCGGAAAAATAAAAATGGGCTTCGCGCGCCGACTCCTTGGACTGACCCAGCAGGATCGACGTGATGTCGCGGCCATCGATGACCGGCGTCGCGGGCACGGTGCCGCCGGCGAGGGAGACGAACGTCGGCAGGAGGTCGATTGTGGCGGCGACGGCGTCATTCACGGAACCAGCGGGGACACGGCCCGGCCACCAGGCGATCGTCGGCACGCGCACGCCGCCTTCCCAAGTCGAGCCCTTGCCGCCGCGCAGAGGGCCAGCGCTGCCGCCGTCGGTGCCTTTGGTCAGCCACGGGCCGTTGTCGCTTGTGAAGACCACGAGCGTATCCTTATCTAGACCTTGCGAGCGCAGCGCGTCGAGCACCTGACCGACGCTCCAATCGACTTCCTCGACCCAATCGCCGAAGCGACCGTTCTGGGATTTGCCAGCGAACGCAGCGCCGGGATAGATCGGCGTGTGGACGGCGTTGTGGGCGAAGTAGAGGTAGAACGGCTTGTCCTTGTTGCGACCGATGAAGTCGACCGCCTCCTTGGTGTAGAGCTCGACGAGACGGCGCTGCCCTTCCCCGTCCTTCAGCTCGGCGATCTTCTCATCCCGCAAGAGGGGCACGACCGGGACCTTGGTCTCGGCGCTGATCTTGAGCATGTCGTTGGAGTACGGGATCCCCAGGTAGTGGTCGAAACCCTGCCGAGTGGGCAGGAATTCCGGCTGGTCGCCCAGATGCCATTTGCCGACCATTTGGGTGGTATAGCCTTTTTCTTTAAGTCTTTCGGCTACAGTTACTTCAGCAGGATTTAGCCCCACGGACTGACCCGGGAAATAGACCCCGGGGACCGAGATGCGGGCGCCGTAGCAACCGGTCATCATCTGAGCTCGGGAAACCGAACAGACCGGGGTAGCGTAGAAGCTGGTCAATTTCATGCCCTCCTTCGCCATCCGGTCCAGGTGGGGGGTGCGCTGTTTGGTCGCCCCGAAAGGCCCGATATCCCCGTAGCCCATGTCATCGATGAAGATCACCACCACGTTGGGCTGGCGGGCGGAGACGGAGGCCGAAAGCACGGCGGCCAGCAAAACGAAAATCTTCTTCATGGGGTACCCCATTAGAACAAACCCATCGAGGTTAAGTTGCAAGGTTCCCTCTGGACCCCTGCTGACGCTACCGACCCCGATTAGAAGCGATAAAAACCGCCTATTTGCCCCTTCCCGCTTGCTCCTATGGGGGGCTGTCCTAACTTGCGGCCAATGACCATGGTCAAATCCGATTTCGGCTATAACAGCAAGGTGGAGGGCGAGGTCATCGTGACCCGCGCCGATGCCGTCGTGAACTGGGTGCGCAGCAACTCGGTCTGGCCGATGCCGATGGGCCTCGCCTGTTGCGCCATCGAGCTCATGGCCGCCGGCGGCTCCCGCTTTGACATCTCCCGCTTCGGCATGGAGGTGATGCGCTTCTCCCCTCGCCAGGCCGACTGCATGATCGTCGCCGGCACGGTCACCTACAAGATGGCCGAAGTCGTCCGTCGCATCTACGACCAGATGGCCGAGCCGAAGTGGGTCGTCGCCATGGGCGCCTGCGCCTCCACCGGCGGCATGTACCGCTCCTACTCCACGTTGCAGGGGGTCGATAATATCGTCCCGGTTGACATCTATATTTCCGGCTGCCCGCCCCGCCCTGAGGCCCTCCTCGACGGCATGATGCTGCTCCAGGAAAAGATCCGTAACGAAGGCGGCTCGCTGCGTCGCACTTTCCGCGGTCGCACGGTCGAAACGAAGATCGTCAGCTAAGCACGGACATGGACGCCGCTGCGCTCACCTCCCGTTTCCCTGCCACGCAGGACCTCGCCGGCAAGGACATGCCGACTTACCGCGTCGCCGGCAGCGACCTCCTCGCCGTCGTCAGCGCACTGCGCGACGAACAGGGTTTCGACCTGCTCGCCGACCTCTGCGGCCTCGAGCTGCAGGGCCGCCCGGTCCGCTTCGGCGTCGTCATCCACCTCCTCAGCACGACGCACAAGGAATACGTGCGCCTGCACGTCGACGCCGTCAACGACCGCGTCCCGAGCGTCTCCTCCCTCCACCCCGGCGCCAACTGGCACGAGCGCGAAGCGTTCGACATGTTCGGTATCGTCTTCGAAGGCCACCCGGACCCGCGCCGCATCCTGATGTGGGATGCGTATCCCTATCACCCGCTCCGCAAGGACTTCCCGCTCGCCGGCATCGAAGTCCCCTTCCCCGCCGCCGACGTTGCGGAAGTCACCGGCCAGAAGGTCGAGCCCGCGCCGATGATGGGCGGCCCGTTCGTCTCGCACGGCGGCAAGCTCTCCGAAGGCGAACCCACCGCGCTCGACCAGTCCTGGACCGAGGAAAAACCCAAAGCCTGATTTAACGTGAAGATCACCAAGGAAATCTCCATCGGCGACGTCGCCGCCCGTTCGGAAGAACTGCGCGGAGAGAACATGACCCTGAACATGGGTCCGTCCCACCCGGCCACGCACGGCGTGCTCCGCCTGAGCCTCGAGCTCGACGGCGATAAGGTCGTGAAGTGCGATCCGGTCATCGGCTACCTGCACCGCGGCGACGAGAAGATCGCCGAGAACATGACGTATAACCAGTTCGTCCCGTATACGGACCGTCTGGATTACCTCGCCCCGCTCGCCAACAACGTCGCCTACGCCATCGCCGTCGAGAAACTCGCCGGCCTCAAGCTGCCCGCGCGCTGCGAAGCGATTCGCGTGCTCACCTGCGAGATGGCCCGCGTCTCCTCCCACCTCCTCGGCATCGGCGTCTACGCGATGGATACCGGCGCGTGGACGGTGTTCATGTATACCTTCAACGAGCGCGAGAAGCTCTACACGCTCTTCGAAGAACTCACCGGCGCCCGCTTTACCACGAGCTACACCCGTATCGGCGGCGTGACGCGCGACATCCCGGACGGCTGGCTCCCCAAGGTCTCGGCCTTCTGCGACGGCGTCGAACGCACGATCGAGGAGGTCGACAAGCTCCTCACCCGTAACGGCATCTTCCTCGAGCGCACCGAAGGCATCGCCACGATCTCGAAGGAGATGGCCCTCGCTTACGGCCTCACCGGCCCGAACCTCCGAGCTTCCGGCGTGCCGTTCGACCTCCGTAAGGACAAGCCTTACTCCGGCTACGGGCAGTATGACTTCGACGTGCCCGTCGGCACCAAGGGCGACTGCTTCGACCGCTACCTCGTCCGCATGGAAGAGCTCCGCCAGTCCGTGCGCATCATCCGCCAGGTCGTGAAGACGATGCCGGGCGGCGCCTGGTATGCCGAAGACGCGAAGAAGATCTTCCTCCCGCCCAAAGCCAAGGTGATGACGAAGATGGAAGAACTGATCCAGAACTTCATGCTGGTCACCGAAGGCCCGCAAATCCCGGCCGGCGAAGTCTACTTCGAGGCCGAGAACCCGAAGGGCTCCCTCGGCTTCTACGTCGTCTCCAACGGCGGCGGCGTCCCGTATCGCCTGCGCATTCGCGGACCGAGCTTCGTCTCGCTTTCGATTCTTCCCGCCATCGTCCCCGGCAACTTCCTCACCGACGTCGCTTCCATCCTCGGTTCGCTCGACTTCGTCATGGGCGAATGCGACCGCTAAACCCCATGCACGAATCTCCTTCTTCCTCCGCCCCCGCCCGCGCGCTCAAGCCTGAGACGCTCGCGCAGGCTCCCGCCATCATCGCGCAGTATCCGCAGAAGCGCAGTGCGACGATGCCCCTCCTGCACCTCGTGCAGGAAGACCGCGGTTACATCACGAAAGAAGACATGACCTGGGTCGCCGAACAGGTCGGCGTGACCCCGATGCAGGTGCTCGAAGTGGTGACGTTCTACCCGATGTACCGCCAGTCGCCAATCGGCCGCCGCCACGTGCGCGTCTGCCGGACGTTGTCCTGCGCCCTCCGCGGTTCCTACGCGCTGATGGAGAACCTCGAGCAGTCCCTGAACTGCAAGCGCGGCGAGACCTCGCCCGACGGCGACTTCACCCTAGCGTTCGTCGAATGCATCGCTGATTGCGGCTGCGGGCCCGTCGTCCAC
>CAXNEN010000001.1:0-29813 GCA_964201505.1 Opitutales bacterium | reverse complement strand
ATCTGAAGGTTAAGCGGATGGAACGTAGAGTGCGCATGCAGGACGGAAGCCGGCGGAAGCTCTGCGATCGCTCGCTCGAGGCGAGAGGACTGCGCCAACCCCAAGGCACGGCTCGGCATGAAATAGCGGATCGGCAGCCCGTCGAAATCTTCGGTGGAGCCAGCCCGGATCGCGTCGGGCGTCCAGATCTCGACGTCGGCGCCGAGGCGACGCTGGGCGGAGGCGAGCTCGAACACCATCTTCTGCACGCCGCCGGCATAAGCGCCGGGCACGCACTCGTAGACGATGTGGCGAATCGCGGTCATCAGCTCAACGTAACACCGTGATGGCGCCGTCATCCTGAGCGCGCGGATCGGCCGGCGGCAGATCTAGGAGCTTGGGCGCTAGGCCCGGGATGAGATGCAGGAACCAAACCACGGCCATCGGGATGTTGTGGACGATGGTGAAGACCAAGAGGGACAATAGGCCGTCACGATACAGCTGGATGAACGCGATGAAGAAGACGGTGTACAGGTAGCGGTCGAAACGCCACAGGGGGCCGGAAGTCGCCCGCAGACACCACATGGTCAGCAGATATCCCAGCAGAGCCGGAATCGCCACCATGCCGAGGTAACCGAAGTTCAAGTAAGCCTCGCCGAGGTACGTCAGGATGCGGCCCTCGACGTTATATTGGCGCCGCGTGGTGGAGATATCATGCACGTGATCCGCCAGGCCCGGCTTATCGGGCCAGATTGCCCGCGGCACCGGCAGGGTAACAATCGCTAAGTAGGTCGACCCGAAATAGAACTTCCCGGCCTCATCCGTCATGGTCAGTCCGCCGGCGTACTGGTCGAAGAAATCTTCGCCGTAACTGACCGCTTCGTAGGACTTCCGCTCCACGAAAGACTCGAACACTAGATTAATGGCCTCGGCTGTATCACCGTTCTGGTAAGCCTGTCCGATATATTTCAGGCGAGGGAAAATCATCGCCGTGACGAACCCTAGCAAGATGATTGGCAAAGTTGGCCAGAGGCGGCGGCGAGACTGCAGGAAGTACGCCGTGAAGAAGATGATGGGCAAAAGCACCATGAAGCGGTGGTAGCCCTGCAGGGCGACGACGCCTATGTAGGCGCAGATTAGTATGACGGAATACCAGCGGAAGCCATAGGCGAAGACCAGCATCGCCAAGCAACCGAACGGCCACATCGTCAATGTCTGGAAGTAACCGCTCGTGGCGACGACGTCGCTGACATAGACATCGGATTTCGCCGCATATAAGGCCAAGATTCCTATAGGTAGAGCTACGCAACAGACCGCCACCACAAGTCTCGGCGAAAGCGTCCGGCGGACGATGGGACGATGACTACGCGGCTCGAAACGAAGGTGCGCCCAATAGGCGGCGATGCAGAAAGCGACCAGCCCAACGTCCGCCCACAACAAGGCCCGCTCATACTCGGGGGCCATAATCATGTCAGCGGCTGGGTTCTGAGCGTACATCGGCGGAGCGCCATTGACCAAGCCGATGGCCCTCCAGGTAAAACTGTAGAAATGGAAGACCAGGTAAACGGTCGCTGGGTGCCAGAAGCTGAGTCGTTTGATCAGCAGTAGGCTTAGGCTAATCACTAAGCAAAGGTCGACGACGAGGTAAGGAAGGAGGGAATTCATCGGGCGGGCTCGGGGCGGATTTTCTTGAGTCGTTCACCACTGACGGAAGGAACGAAAGTAACGCGGGTGGGGATCTTGTGGCGGGCGAGGCGTTCGCGGCAGGCGGTGCGGATCGCGGAGCGCAGGGCTTCCTGATCGGTTTCCCTCGAGACGATATCGGCGACGACGGTCTGCCCGGTGAGCGGGTGCGGTTCGCCGCGGACGCGGCAATCGGCGACGCCGGCGACTCCCAGGACAACAGCTTCGACTTCGGCCGGCATGAGCTTCTCGCCGCCGACGTTGATCATCTCGCCCATCCGGCCGAGAATCCGAAGCGTGCCGTTCGGCCCCTGCTCGACCTTATCGCCCGTCTGGAACCAGCCGTCGGCGGTAAAACGCTCGTTGCTCGCGTTGAGGTAGCCGGCGATCTGCGTGCGGCTGCGCAACCAGAGTTCATCATCGATGACCTTCCATTCCAAGTTCGGGTCCTCGAAGCGAAGGAAAGTGGACCCCGCCTCAGGGCTCTCCGTGCGGGTGATACCGGTTTCGCTCGTGCCAAAGGTTTGGATGAAGCGCGCACGCGGGAAGGCGACCTTGAGCCTTGCCAGCAGTGCTTCCGGCATCGGCTCGGTTCCGTAGGTGATCACGCGCAGCGAAGTGAGTTCGCCGGTGACGCCCGCGGCCAATAGCAGGTTCAGGAACGTCGGCGACGCGGGCAGGATGGCGACGCGGTGACGCGCGATCATCGCGGCGACATCGCCCGGCGCACGTGAAGTGGGGACGGCCAGTAGCGCGCCGGCGGCCAAGGTGTTGAAGAGCGTGTTCAGCCCGCCGATGTGGTCGAAGCCGAGGAGTGCCAGCATCGAGAGGTCGCTTTCGTGGCGCGAGGCATAGGTCGACAGCAACTTACCGAAATCCTGGACCATCGCCTTCGGTGCGCCACTGGTTCCACTGGAGAACAGGATGAGGCCCGGGGCTCCCTGCTCGCGTAGCTGCGCGAACAGCGGATGGTTCGAAGGCTCGTCGACACGCGGGAGAAGTTTCCAATCGAGTCCTTCGACCACCACGACCCATTGCGCATGGATAACTGCGAGCTTGGCCGGATGCTCGGCCGGATTGCCGGACAGCGGCGCGACGTAATGCCCGGCCTCTGCGAGCGCGAGCAGCCAAGCCGTAGAGGCCGGCCCGTGTTCACCGACGAGTCCAAAGGCGGTCGGGCGGTCGAGCCGCAGCTGGGCAAGCGCTTGGCGCGCCTTGCCGACGAGGGCATGCAGCTCCCCATAAGTCACGACTTCTCCGACGCCGGCGAAGGCAGGCTTGGCGGCATAGCCAAGGATTCGATCGAGCAACCAGGTAGACACTTAGAAAGAGGCGAGGTAACGGACCGAGCCGGATGGAATGGAGGCGTCGCCGATCAGCGCGGCGAGGAAGTCGACGGCCTGCGGGATCGTCGTGCCCTGCGGCCGGCCGATCCGCTCGTTGATTTCGGCTAGTTTGCTGCGTGGGACCGCACGCGTGAGCGCAGTGTCCACCGGCCCGAAGCCGGCGGCGAGGATCCGCACGCCTTGGGGGGCGAGTTCGGCTGCGGCTACTTTGGTAAGCGCTTCGACGGCGGCCTTACTGGCCACGTAAGCGGCTTCGCCTTCCAGAATGAGCGGCACCGCGACGGTGGTGAGGTTAATAATCAGGCCGGAACGCTGGCGGACCATGACCTTGCCCGCAGCCTGGAGACAGTGGAACGCGCCGAGGTAATTGACGCGCATCAGCGCGGCGGCGACCTCGCCCGGAGTAAGCAGGACGGAATTCAACGAGGCCGTGCCGGCGTTGTTGACCAGTAGGTCGATCCGACCCTCGGCGGCGATGCCGGCGATGGCAGTGCGCACCGCGGCTTCATCGGTGACGTCAACGGCATGAGGGCGGAAGCGCTCGTGGACAAGCGCCTGCGGACCACGCGCAAAACCATGGACCGTCCAGCCTTCGGCCAACAGGCGCTCGGCCAAAGCCAGGCCGAGGCCACGGGAAGAACCGGTGATGAGAGCAATGGAGGGCATGGTATTATTCAGGGGGCAAGCTGGCACGTGGGCACGTGGGCAAGGGGAGATACTAATGAGAGGCTTAGTTGACCAGAGGCTCGGAGGCTCAGGGTATTTTCGGGTCTCGGGTCTCGGCCGTCGGGAGCCAGGTTCAGGTGTTCAGGTTCGGGTACAGGTTCAGGACCTGAACTTTGCCCCGTACCCGCACCTGTACCTGATAACCCGTACCAGAGACCTGAGGGCCGAGACCTGTGACCCGATACTGCATCGCTCCGATTAACAGAGCCTCTGGGCCTCCGGGCCTCTTACTTGTTGACCATCTCAACCACATACTCCGCCAGCAGACCGGTGCGGCGAAATGGAGAAGTGAGGCGGCTCATGGCTTTTTCGTCAGCGAGAAAGACCGTCTTGCCCGTAGCGACGCGAATATCCTCCTCGAGGTCGGCGATGAGCGTCACGAGGCCGATACTGTCCAAGGCGGCGGCTTCGCCGAAGAGCCGTGTCTGCTCATCGGCCTGTTCGAGCGCCGGCTTGCCGAGTTCCTTGCCCAGCAGGGCGAGGCGTCGAAGCACGAGGGCAAGGGCTTGTTCGCGGGTGAGCATGGTCAGAGTGCGTGGGTTTCGAGCGTAAGTACAAATTCTGCGGCGAGGCGTGGGCGAGCGAACTCCCTCTCTGCCAGGTGGCGAGCGGCCGTACCCATGGCGCGACGCCCGGCCGAATCAGCCGCGAGAGACTGTAGCGCGTCAGCGAAGGCGGACGGATTGCTGGGGGGAACCACGATGCCGCATTGGTGCTCAGTGATTAGGCCAGCCAGCCAGCCCGGGTAGTTGTTCATGACCGGAATCCCGGCGGCGAGATAGTCGAAGAACTTATTCGGCGATGTGCCCCGGTAAAACGCCGGGACGTCCTTAAGTACCATCAACCCGCAATCGAGGGAGGCGGTGATCGCACCGAGCTCGGTCTTGGGAACTGGCGGGAAGAATAGGCAGTTCGTGAGGCCGAGTTCGGTGGCGCGGGCTGCGAGGCGTTCCTTCTCCTTGCCGTCGCCAATGAAGGCGAGCTTTACACGCGTGTCGCTGCGACGCCTGAGCTCCGCAGCAACGTCGAGTAAGGCGTCGAGCCCATTGGCGACGCCGTGGGCGCCGGTGAAGCCAGCGACGAAGTCATCGGGTCCGAGGCCGGGCAAGGTCAGGCGAGTGCGCTTGGACGGATGAAAGAGCTCGAGGTCGGAGCCATTGGGAATCATCGCGACCGGCAGACGCTCGTCGGAGCGGGCCCGGATGCCCTCAACGATTCCGGGCGAGAGCCCGATGCACGCATCGGCCGAACGGTAGCCGAAGAATTCCAGGAGCGACATGCCGCCAAGGACGAATGGATTACGTAGGCCGAGCGCACGAGGGAGTTCTGGCCAGAGATCGCGTACCTCGAAGACGAAGGGCTTCCCGCGCAGCCATTTAGCGGCGAGGCCAGGGATGACGGCCGTGATCGGCGTTGAGGTCGCGAAGACCAGATCGCAATCGAGCTCGAGCGCGAGGCGGACGGAACGCAGGGCGAAGCGAAGGAAGGTCCAGCCGCGGCGAAACAACGAATCGCGGTTCGAATAGGCGAGCGGCAACGAGATAACATCGATTCCATCGACTTCGCCGCGATGCCAGCCGCGGGCTTCGTCATACGGGAGCGTCAGGCCGCTCTGCGCATGCGCACCGCAAATCATCGTGACCTGATGTCCGCGGGCAATCAGTGCCCGGGCAAACTCATAGGAACGCGTGCCGCTTGCGCCCTGTGGGGTCGCGAAATGTTGATGGAAGTAAAGGAGGCGCAATTAGTTTAGGGGACAAGCTGGCACGTGGGCACGGGGGCAAGGGGAGCAAACCAACTTAACTCAAAGGGGAACCGGAGACCGGATGATTGGCTGGGTTTATGGGTAGGGCGGCGATTGCCATCGCCGCCGTTCGAGCCCTAAGTCGCGAAGTTATTGTGTCTTAGCTAAGTCGCACAGACAACCAAGTCTCTTGGCGAACGGACGTGATGGCAATCACGTCCCTACCCATTGCATCCCTTGTCAACTTGCCAACTTTTCAACGGGTCAACTAATCGTGCAATTCCGACTCCATCAGCCGCGCAATCTTCACAGCCGCGGTGCCGTCACCGTAAGGATTACGAAGCTGGGACCGACGAGCGTATTCGGCGGGGTCGGTAAGTAAGCGTGTCGCGGCGGCGAAAATACGGGCGGCGTCCGTACCGACGAGCTCACTTGTACCAGCGGCCAGTCCTTCGGGGCGTTCCGTGTTGTCGCGCATGACGAGCACGGGCTTGCCGAGCGAAGGGGCTTCTTCCTGCACGCCGCCAGAATCGGTCAATACGAAAGCCGAACGATCCATCAGCCAGATGAAATCCTCGTAGGCCGCCGGAGCGGCGAGCGCGATACGCGGATGACCACCGAGAAGGCGACGGACCGGCTCCTGGACCTGTGGGTTGAGATGGACGGGGTAGACAACGCCGAGATCGGGGTGGGCATCAACCAGCTGACGGATGCCACGGCACAGATTCTCGAAACCGGGGCCGAACGACTCGCGACGATGTCCGGTGACTAAGATCCAGCGGGATTTCGGCGCCGCGAGATGCGAGGCGACGAACGCGGGGGCGATACCGAGGCGGGCGCCGACGGCGGCGGCCTCGATGCCGCCAATCCGCGCACGGGTGGAGAGCAGAGCGTCGATGACCGTATTGCCGGTGACGTGGCAGTGGGCCGCGGGAATGCCTTCGCGCAGGAGATTGGCCTTGGCCAGTTCGGTCGGGCAGAAATGCCAGCGAGCGAGCGTAGAGGTCACGCGGCGGTTCATCTCTTCCGGGAACGGCGAGCGTAGGTCATCCGTGCGTAAGCCGGCTTCGACGTGTCCGACCGGAATGCCCGCGTAGAAGGCAGCCATCGCCGAGCCCAACACCGTGGTAGTGTCGCCCTGTACAAGGATAGCCGATGGCTTCGCGTCGGCGAGCCAGGCGGACATGCTAGTCAGCACGCGGCTCGAAAGCTCCGGCAACGATTGGCCAGGCTGCATCAGGCCGAGGTCGACATCGGGCTTGAGGCCGAAAGAGCCCAACGCCTGATCGAGCAGTTCGCGATGCTGGCCGGTCGAGACGAGCAGCGGACGCACCTTGCCGGCACGACGCAACTCGGCGAACACCGGCGCGAGCTTAATGCACTCGGGGCGCGTACCGACGATGAGGGCGAGGGAGGGCATTTAGTTTAGGGGGCAAGCTGGCACGGGGGCACGGGGACAAGCGGAAATACGAGAGTGTCGAGTATGGAGTATGAGTATAGGAAGAGGCAGGAGACCGTATTAAGGCCGGGACGTGATCACTATCGCGTCCTTCTTGGTGGCTGACGGATGCGATGTCATCGCATCCCTACCCAAGGCAAGCACTCCCCCGATACTCCATACTCAATACTCCATACTCTCGATCGCTCGTGTCTTCACTCGAGCGGATACTCTTCGCCGTCGACAAAAAAACTGTGGGCTTCAAGGCGCAGAGAACAGCCGAGCGCGGTGACGAAAGTAACGTCATGGCCCAGGGCGGAGATGCGGCGACACCAGGAGGGGTCTTTTGATCCATAGTGCGTCGAGTGCCACCCTTCCCCCGCGTCGGGTAAAGCGGTGACAAATTCTTCCGTCGAGGGCGCGGAACAGGCGACGGTCAATTGCTCGAGGCCTTCGCGGGTGCGCCCGTGCCAACGTAAGGTGAAGCGACCGTCTTGCTTCAGGAGGCCTGTTAGTCGATCGATGATCACAAAGCCATTCGCGACCTTGACGACGCGCCGCTGGGACTTGAAGCCCGGGAAGCCGAGATGCGAGGCAGCGACGCCATCAAACTGCCAGCGCAACTCGCAACCGACCCAGGGAAGCCAGAGGAAGCGGCCGATTCGACGCATGGAGTCGAACTCCCCGACCGAGACAAGATTATGGAAGCGGGATCCGGCGAAACCATCCCATCCTCCGGGGGCGTTATAAGAATAGGTACCCGGATCTTCGGTAATCCACTCTCCATCCCAACGGAGCGAGACATGCAGCTGATCGGCATGGGAGGGGCGCGTACGGAATTCCGTCGGTGCCCGGAAGAAGAGCGTCCCACGCGGATGGCGGAGCTGGAAGACGCCGGCATCACGGAACTCGGCGGGGGGGCGCAATGCGGGGTTGGCGCTCGCGGAGACAGGCCCCAGCAGGAGGAGGGCTGCCTCATCCCACGGACCCGCCGCAAGGCGTTCACCTTTGAAGAGCGCGAGGGCGGCACCGATCGCTGGGCGGAAGTCTTCGAACCCGCATCCGCTCAACGGCAAGAGGTTTGCGCCGTCATCGGCACCGAAGCGCGGGACGGTACCGTCCGCCTCCATCAACGTGGCAAGGAAGTCGGTCGCGACGGCGGCCTTGTCTCGGACTACTTCGGGCAAGGTATCACCGACGGAGCGCGCGGTTACTTCCGACCAAGTGAGTAATTGCAACAACAGCCGATGGTAGTTTGAGGAATGCTGGCTGAAGCCGCCGTCGGGGCCGATAAGCTCGCGGCACTGCTCCGTGAGCTCACTCACCCCTGCAAAGTATCGCCGCGTTGGAGAATAGGGCGCCGCCCAGAACACGTCGGCGGTCTGTAGCCCAATAGCCTCGGCGATGCCGTGGTTGTTCTGCTGCGAAAGCGCGTAATCTAGGTGGAAGCGGATGCGGCGACCCGTGGCGTCGGCCAAGCGGGCCGCAAGCGTCAGACGCGCATCGGTCGAAGACGGGTGATCGCGGAAGGCCTGAACGGCGAAGGTGACGGCGATTAGGCGAAAGGCTGCTTCCTGCCCGCACATCCAGTTTGGGCCGCGGTTGGGCGGATTACGCGCCATCCAATCCTCGAGCGTCGCCCAGAAAAGTTCGGCATGACGTTCGTCCCCATCGCGCAGCCAAGCACGAACGAGAGCGTAGGCCCACGAGAAGCGGGAGAGCTCCCAAACGCCCTTGATATCGTCGGAGTCCGTGTCACGGAGCCGGGACCAGTGCTTGTAAGGATCAGTCGAATGCCCGGTGAGGACGCTGCACGTCCAGCGATCGGGGCGACCGACTTCGACCAAGCGATGGGAGAAAACGCGCGCGCAACCGCGGGCGAAGGCGGCCGCTTCCGCGGTCGGAGCGCAGCCGGATTCGACGGACCAGGCTTCGAGCGGCGGCGCGAGGTGGGCCCGATCGAGGTTCGCGATCGGCAGGCGCGGCGCGGACTTACGCCAGGCGGCAGGGTAGAACTCTTTTGCGAAATCCTTCCATGGCCGCATCGGCGAGTGCCATTCCCAAACTCCCAGCCTGCGCTCGCACGCCCAGCAAACGCGACGGGCGAGCCAACGCGGTCCGAGGAGATGGAGGAGAGGAAGGAGCACTGGACGAGGGGACACGCTGGCACGTGGGCAAGGGGACAAGTGGGCTTAACTCAAAGGGGAACCGGAGACCGGATGATTGGCTGGGGCTTTTGGTAGGGCGGCGATTGCCATCGCCGCCGTTCGGGACCGAGGGCGCGAAGTTGTCGGGTCTTAGCTAAGTCGCACAGGCGACAGAGTCGCTTGGCGAACGGACGTGATGGCAATCACGTCCCTACCCAAGGCAGCACTGTCGTGACGCGGTCCCGACCCTACCCATTGCATTCCTTGTCAACTTGCCAACGGGTCAACGGGTCAACTCGGCATGGTCGGGCCTTCAGGCCCGAACCACTCCCCGCGTATCAATCAATTTCTTGCCGGAGAGCTGGGCAAGGGTGAGACCGGCGAAGGCGCGGTGATCGACAAGGAGGACAACGACGGAGGCGCGGGCCAGCGCGTCGGCGAGCGAAACGAGTTCCGCCCTGCCCTGCAGCGCCTTCGGTAGCGCGGTGACGTGCGGCTCGACGGCGAGTACCTTCAGACCGGCGTCCGCGAGATGCGCGGCAATCTCGACGGCGGGAGATTCGCGGAGGTCGTCGACGTTCGCCTTGAAGGCGAGGCCAAGGCAGGCGACGACGGCGTCCTTGCCCGCCGCGGCACGGACCTGGGCGATGACGTGATGCGGCTTCGAGTCGTTGACCTCGCGGGCGGTGCGCAAAAGGCGGGCTTCGGCCGGAGCGGCGTCGACGATGAACCAGGGGTCGACCGCGATACAGTGTCCGCCGACCCCGGGGCCTGGCTGGAGAATCTTCACGCGCGGATGGCGGTTGGCCAAGCGGATGAGTTCCCAGACATCGATCGAGAGCTTATCGCAGATCAGCGAGAGCTCGTTGGCAAAGGCGATGTTGACGTCGCGGTAAGCGTTCTCGGTCAGCTTCGCTAATTCGGCCGTGCGGGCGTCGGTCAGGAAGATCTGCGCCGTACAGAACGTCGCGTAGAGGTCGCGGGCCTTCTCGGCGGCGGCTGGCGTGAGGCCTCCGCAGATGCGATCATTGGAGACGAGTTCCTTGAGCATCTGGCCGGGCAGGATGCGCTCAGGGCAATGGGCGTAGAGTAGGCCGTCGGCCTTACGACCAAGTTTCGCAAGTTCGGCCTCGAGCCAGCCTTTCACCTTCTCGGTCGTGCCGACGGGTGAAGTGGACTCGAGGACGATCAGGTTGCCGGCGGCGACGAAAGGAGCGATCGAGCGGGTCGCGGCCTCGACGAACGACAGGTCCGGCACACGGGCGCCATCGGCCGAGGCGAAGAAAGGCGTCGGGACCGCGAGGATAAAGACATCGGCGGCGGCTGGCGTGGTGGCGGCCTTCAAGTTGCCCGATTGCACCGCGGCGCGCACAAGCACGTCGAGGTCCGGCTCCTGGATATGAATGCGGCCGCTGTTGATCGTCTCAACGACCGACGCCGAGACGTCGACACCGAGGACGCGGCGTCCCTTCGTCGCGAAGATGGACGCGGTCGGAAGGCCAATGTAGCCGAGGCCGAGGACGCAGAGGGAGGGCATGGGAATCGAGGAATGGAGGGGCTGAAGGGAGGGCACGAGGGCCGGAGGGGAACACTAGCTGGCCGGTTGACAAGTTGATTAGTGGGCAAGGGAGGCAGACGGCGTAACTAAAGGGGGACCGGAGATCAGATGACTGGGTGGGGACATACTTTTCAGGTCTCGGGTCTCGGCCGTCGGGAGCTAGGTTCAGAGGTTCAGGTTCGGGTACAGGTTCAGGATCTGAATTTTACCCCCGCACCCGCACCTGCACCTGATAACCCGTACCTGAGACCTGGGGGCCGAGACCTGGGACCCGAAACTATATTTCCTCTGGTCAACGGGGCCTCTGGGCCTCCGGGCCTCTAGCTTCGCACCATCCCCTGCATCCGAATACTCCAGCGAGAGACTTCTTCGATCTCGGCGAGGGGGACGGACGTACCGACAAGGAAAGCGGCGAGGGCTTCGGCATGGCCTTTACCGCGGGCGGGGCCGCCGAGCCAGGCAGGCAATGCAGAGGCGCCGGGGAGGTTCTGCGACCGCAAAGATTTCCAGTTGTCGATCTCGGCCGACCAGCCTTCGCCTTCGACCGCGATGCGCTCCTTGGGCAGATGAGCCGGTTGGTCGGTACGGTAGTTGAGAACGGCGAGATCGGCGTTGGCGAAACTCAGTTCGAAGCAGCCGCCGTCCTGACCATCGACGTCGCGCGACATGGCGCGGACGGAGACGATGGCGCTGCCGGAGAGAAAGCGCAGCAGGTCCACGAAGTGACAGGCCTCGCCGACGATTCGTCCCCCGCCCTGCTTCGGGTCGAGCGTCCAATGGTCAGGAGGCAGACGACCGGCGTTCACGTCGACGGTGAAGCGGCGAGCGCCCTGGCGGGCGGCGAGCGCGGCGCGGAGACGGAGCGCGAGCGGGGCGAAGCGACGGTTGAAGCCGACGGCGAGGAGGCCGGAGGAAGAACGCGCGACCGCCATGGTCGCAGCGAGGTCCACTTCGGTGAGCGCGAGCGGTTTTTCGACCCAGCTAGATTTACCGGAGACCAGCGCCGACCGGGCAAGTGCACCATGCTCATCATGTCGGGTCGCGATGAAGACGGTGGAGACCCCCGGGTGGTCAAGTAGCGCGAAAGTATCGGTCGTTAAGGCAGCGGCCGCTCCGGCGAGAAGCTTGGCCGAAAGGCCGTTAGCCGAAGCGAAGACCGAAGGCGATACGCCTTGGCGACGGAGCTCTGGCACGAGGACGCGGGCGGCGAAGTTCCCGCAGCCGATGACGCCGACCCCGCCGGTGGTCCGGCTATCCCAATCTAAGCCAGGTAAAGTGCGCACGAGGGATTCGTTCGAGACGGCGTACTCGATGAGCAGTCCGTAGGCGCCGGGCCGACGCAGGTCATCATAGATCTTCGGCGCCTCATCGAACGTATGACGTGACGTCAGTAAGGGGGCGACATCGAGCGCGCCGGACGCTAGGAGCGCGAGGACCTCGTCGAAATTGGCGCGGGCCGAAGAACGATCGGCCGGATCGGCGGAGCCGTAGGAGCGCGAGACCTGAAAGGAAACCTCGTTCTGGTAGAAGTCCGCTCGATTGAGCGTGAGGCCCGTGACGCCCACGAGCACCACGCGGCCGCGGCGACGGCAGAGACGGGCGGCCAGGTTAACTGGTTCGTCGGAGGAAGTACTGGCCGTGATGAGTACCCCGGCGGCGCCGGCGGCCAAAATCGCCGGAAGTGGAGCGGGGGGTGACCAGATGACCGCGCCAGCCAAGGCAGCCGTGGCGCACTTCGCGGAATCAGGATCAATGCCGACGACATGGACTCCGCGGGCACGGAGCAGACGGACGGCAAGCTGGCCGAGAAGGCCGAGCCCCATCACCACAACCGTCTCACCCGGTTGGACAGCGAGCAGGCGGAGCCCTTGGAGCGCGACGGCGGCAAGCGGCGTGAAACTGGCCTGCTCGTCGGAGACCGCCGCCGGGATGCGCGCCGCAAAGGCGGGCGAGGCCGAGACTACTTCAGCGTGTGGAGCATTGGAGACCACGCGGTCGCCGCCAGCGAAGCCGGGGACGTCGCCCGCATCGAGGACTTGGCCGACGTGGCAGTAGCCAAGCGGGATAGGCTGGGCGAGCTTGCTGCGAACCGCAGCGACGGTAGCGAAGAGGCCTTCAGCGCGGACCTTCGCAAGCACCGCGCGGAATTTTTCCGGCTGCTGACGGGCTTTGCTTAGCCAGCCGCCGCGGCCGAACTCGACCAGCATCCGTTCGGTGCCGAGGGAGACCAGCGAGCGCGTCGCGCGGACGAGCAGGCGGCCGCTGCGCGGCCCCGGGGCGGGGACGGCAAGGAGCTCGGTGTGACCCGAGCCCAGATGCTGGATAAGCTGCCGCAAGGTCAGGGAAGTTTGCGTTCCCTCTCGGCCGAAGACTGTTCGGTGAGGCAGAGCATGGCGGCCGCGATGAAGGCGGCCGCGAACATCAACGGCGTGAACCAGATGAGCAAGTCAATCGCGGCATGAGCCGCCATCAGCAGGAGCACCAGCGCAAGCGGCACCGTTTCCGGATGGCCCGCGTGGAAAGCGCGGATGATCCGTCGACTCAGCCAGAGGAGGCCGGCCAAGACCGGAAGCACCCCGAGGATGCCCCACTCCGCGAGCATCTCCAGCCAATCGTTGTGCGCATGGATCGAGCGGTAGAAGAGCCGGCCGTCGCGCTGCAGCTCCTTCTGCTGCGCCTGATAAGGTGGCGCAATCCAGCGGTAAGAGCCGGCGCCGAAGCCGACCCAAACGCGCTCACTCTGGGCACCGTCGGCGATGAGCGCTATGGTGGCGTGACGGAGCGGCGCCCGATCGTCAGTACCGGCTAGCTGGTAAGCCGCCGCCTTCTGCTTGAAGCGGTCGAGGATTGGATTGAGGTCGGCCGTGGCCAGAATCGCGGCGGCGGCGACTGCCATCGAAGCCCCCGTGATTGCGATGATCTGCCGGCGCGAACCCTGTGAACCCGGGAAGCCGAAGAAATAGGCGAGCGGAACCGAGATGCACATCAGCGCCAGGGCCACCGCGACGCCCGCGGTGCTCCCGGTGAGAGCGACGAGTAAGCTCAAGGCGAAGGCCAGGAAGGCGCCGACCAGATGAGGGCCGCCGCGCATCGCGTCGCCGGACGCGCGCCGGATGTGCCAAAAGGTCAGCGCCAACGCGAGGGCAGCGTGGAGATAGAGATACACGCCGGCATGATTGCGGCACAGGAAGGGACCGAAGCAGACGGCGTTGAATGGCACCGGATAGCCGAGGATCGTGCCGTAGGAATACTGGCTGAGAAAGCCGAAGACCCCGATAACGCCGGACATGAGCACCGAGACCCAGGCGAGGATGACGTAGGAGCGACGGCGACGAAGTCCGGAGCGCAACGCGCAGAAAAGCAGCCAAGGCGCACCGAGAATCATCATCATGCGCCAGGCGTTCATCGGCTGCTGTGACGTATCGTCGGCGGAGAACGGAGCGTTCAGGCCCGAAGGAAGCCAGCTCAGGTAAGGTTGAAGGCGGACGTCGAACTTACCGACCTCGATGCCCGGCAGGCCTTGCTTCGCCCAAAAGGCCTCGCGATCGACGACGATACCCCAGGCATTGAGATCCTGGATGGCGAAGTAGGCGAAGAGCGCGACGCCGGCCCAGAAAGGCACCGAGCGGAAGAGTTCCCAGCGAGCGTCGGAGGCGGGATACGAAGTCAGGTCACGCGAAAGGAGAAAGGAAGCCAGCGCCGAGCCGAGGAGCGCACAGAACGGGAAGCAGACGTAATCCAGCCAGCGATAGGTAAAGAGGCTATGGCCTTCGACCGCCGCGGAGATTAGGGCGATCAGTAGGCCGATCGACCATACCGCCATCGCGAGTCGTTGCGCCCGCGCCTCGGTGAAGACCGCCAAGAACGCGGCGGTCGCAAAACCTAACGCCGCGCAAACCGTCCAAAGCACCACGCCGGCCCAGCCCCACGGCGCGAGCAACAAGATGATTCCGGCGAGGATCATCACGGTCAGTTCACGGGAGGTGAATTTGGAGGAGGAGGACATTTAAGGGAGGACAGGAGGGCTTGAAACGCTTCGGGTGGCAGGTGGCGGCCTCAGGTGGCAGGTGGCGGAAGAAAGATGGCAACCAAGGGGAGACCGGATGATTGGCTGGGTGTCTTGGGTAGGGCGGCGATTGCTATCGCCGCCGTTCGAAACCGAGGTCGTAAAGTCGTCGGGCCTTAGCCGAATTAATCAGCCTCCAGCGGCTTCAAGCGAACGGACGTGATGGCAATCACGTCCCTACCCAACACAGTGGCAGCTCAAACAATCCCGGCCTGATAAATATCATGGATGCGAATGAGCCCGAGACAGCGGTTGGACGCAGCGTCGGTGACTGGTAGTACGGAAATCTGCGAAGGGCGGTCCTCCATGATGCGCGCCGCCTCGCCGAGGGACATGGGGGCATGAGCGCGCACGGGATTGACTGTCATGATGTCGGCGGCCCGGGCGGCGTTGATATCGACCCCGCGGCTGAGCGCGCGCCGGAGATCGCCGTCCGTGATGAGACCGGCAAGCGTCCCGTCAGCGGCAAGCACGCAGGCGGCGCCATGGGGATGACGGGTCATCGCGATGACCGTATCACGGAGCGAATCGCCCGGCTGGGCGCACGCACACCGTTCGAGCGGCTGCAGCGCCTCGCCCACGGTGAGCGACAGGTTACGACCCAGCTGCCCGGCTGGGTGGATTCGCGCAAAGTCGGCGGGGCCGAAGCCGCGCTTCGTCATGAGGGCCGCCGCGAGCGCGTCGCCGAGGGCGAGGGTCAGGAGTGCACTCGTGGTTGGCACCAAGCCGAGCGGATCGGCTTCGGGGCGGGCGCCGATATCGAGGACCACGTCGGATTGCGTCGCCAAAGGCGACTGCGTGTTGCCGACAATGGCGATGATGGGGGACTTGAAGGAGCGCAGCACTGGGATCAGGCGGACCAGTTCGGCGGTGGTGCCAGAGCGAGAAATCACCACCACCGGATCGCCGGGCTGAAGGATGCCGAGGTCGCCGTGCACCGCGTCACCGGCGTGGAGGAAAATCGCGGGCGTGCCCGTGCTGCACAGCGTCGCGGCAATCTTCTGCCCGATGAGACCAGACTTGCCGACGCCGCAGAGCACGACCTTGCCGGAGTGCCCGGCGATGAGGTCGACGGCTTGCGTAAAGGAGCCGTCGAGCCGCGTGGCGAGTTCGGCGAGCGCGGCAGCTTCAGCCTGGAGGAGAGCACGGGCGGAGTTCAGGGGAGTGGACATGGGAGTGGGATGAGGAGAGTGGAGGGCTGGAGGGCTTGAGGGCGAGAGGCTTGGAGGCTCAGAAGCACACTAGCTGGCAGGTTGACAAGTTGACCAGTGGGCAAGGAAGGCACGGGGTTAGCTCCAAGGGAAACCGGAGACCGGATGATTGGTGGGGGACATATAACCGAAGCTAAATTTCCGGTTTCCGGTCTCCCCTTGAGAGGTTGTCTCTCTTGTCAACTGACCAGCTGGTCAACGGGTCAACTCACATTACATCTTCTGGTCAACCGAGCCTCTGGGCCTCTTGTGCCGCGCCTTCGGCGCGTCACATCATCTTCCGGGCGGCTTCGAGGTCTTCAGGCGTATCGATGGCGACCGGGTGATAATCCGTGACGACCGTCTGGAAGGTGAGGCCGTGGGCGAGGAAGCGAAGCTGCTCGAGCGATTCGGTAGACTCGAGCTCAGTCGGCTTTAGCTGGGCGTAGCCGGCGAGCGTCGCGCGGTCATAACCATAGACACCGATATGAACCCAATAGTCGCGACGCTTGACCCATTCGGACGGATCGACGCCGCGGAGGTGCGGGATCGGGCTACGCGAGAAGTAGATTGCTTCACCGTTCTCAGCGCGGACGACCTTCACGACGCTCGTCGCAAGTAGGCGTTCGGTCGCATGGATTTTTGAAACCGCGGTGACCAACGGGCACTTCGTCTCCTTCCAGCGCGTGATGAGCCCATCGAGTAACTCCGGCTGGATGAACGGCTCATCGCCTTGGACGTTGAGGAAGAAGTCGCCAGGCAGATGGTCGATGACGCTGGCCATGCGGGCCGTACCTGAAGGACAGGCTGGGTCAGTCATCAAGACCTCTGCACCGAAGCCACGCGCAACGGCTGCGACTTCTTCCGAATCCGTGAGCAACACGACGCGATCCGCTTGGCGGACCTGCTTGGCGCGTTCCCAGACATGCTGCACGACCGGCTTACCGCCGAGATCGAGCAGGACCTTGCGGGGCAAACGCGTGGAGGCAATGCGGGCGGGAATACAGAGAGTGACGGAGGGCATTTTAGTTCAGGGGGCAAGGGGGCACGTGGGCACGTGGACAAGGGGGCAATCTAGCTGGCCGGTTGACAAGTTGACCAGTGGACAAGGAAGACAACGGACTGGCTCAAAGGGGAACCGGAGACCGGATGATTGGCGGGGCAGAACACATTTTCAGGTCTCGGGTCTCAGCCGTCGGGTGCCGGGTTCAGGTGACCAGGTTCGGGTACAAGTTCGGGATCTGAATTTTACCCCTGCACCCGCACCTGTACCTGATAACCCGTACCAGAGACCTGAGGGCCGAGACCTGAGACCTGAAATAGCTTTCATCTGGTCAACGGGTCAGCTGGTCAACGGGTCAACTAACGCTACTCTTACTTCCGCGCTTCGGCGGAATGGGCAAGATACCAAGCGTAGGCACCGCGGATGCCTTCCTTGAGCGCGATACGTGGCTTCCAGCCGAGCGCGCGAATACGCGAGATGTCCATCAGCTTGCGTGGGGTGCCGTCGGGCATCGTTGGGTCGAATTCTAAGCGTCCGGTGAAGCTGACTTCGCGCGCGATTAATTCTGCGAGCTGGCGGATGGTGAGTTCTTCGCCGGAGCCGACGTTGATATGTCCCGCTTGGGAGTAGCGCTCAAGGAGGAGAACGCAGGCCTCCGCAAGATCGTCAGCGTGTAGGAATTCGCGGAACGGCGTGCCCGTACCCCAGAGGCGGAGCGCGGCGTCACCTCGGAGCTTAGCCTCATGCATCTTACGGATGAGGGCAGGCAACACGTGTGAATTCTCCAGCGAGAAGTTATCGCCCGTACCGTAGAGATTGCAGGGCATCGCACTGATGAAGTCGCAGCCATACTGGGCGCGCGCGTGATCGCAGAGCTTGATGCCGGCAATCTTCGCAACCGCGTAGGCTTCGTTGGTGACCTCGAGCGGGCCCGTGAGCAGGGAGTCCTCGCGGATCGGCTGCGGGGCTAGCTTGGGGTAGATGCAGCTCGAGCCGAGGAAGAGTAGCTTGCGGACGCCGGCGCGGCGGGAGCCGTCGATGACGTTAGCGGCCATCGCCAGATTATCGTAAAGGAAATCGTACGGCTCGGTCGAGTTGGCCTTGATGCCGCCGACGCGCGCAGCGGCCATGACGACGGCGTCCGGCTTCTCCGCGTCGAGGAACGCGCGGGTCGCGGCGCCGTCGCGAAGGTCGAGCTCGGCGGACGAACGTGTGACGATAGCCGTATGGCCAGCGGCGCGGAGCGCGCGGACGATGGCGGAGCCGACCATCCCGCGGTGGCCGGCGACGTAGATTTTTGCAGTGCGGCCCATCAGCGGTTTTCGTGGGCGACCAACTTCAAGTCATGGTCGACCATCTTCTGGACCAGCTGTTCGAAGGAGGTCTGCTGCGGATTCCAGCCCAGCTCGCGGACGGCCTTGGCCGGGTTGCCGAGCAGCTGCTCGACCTCGGTCGGGCGGAAGTAGCGCGGGTCGACGGCGACGAGCGTCTTGCCCGTCTTGCAGTCAACGCCCTTCTCGTCGGCGCCCGTGCCCTGCCAGACGAGTTCGATGCCGGCATGGCGAAAAGCGTGGGTGCAGAATTCGCGGACCGTGTACATCTTACCCGTCGCGATAACGAAGTCGTCCGGCTGCTTGTGCTGCAGGATGAGCCACATGCACTGCACGAAGTCGGGAGCGTAGCCCCAGTCACGCTGAGAGGAAAGGTTACCGAGGAAGAGGCAGTCCTGGCGGCCGTGGATGATATTAGCGACCGCGAGGGAAATCTTGCGGGTGACGAACGTCTCGCCGCGGCGCTCAGACTCGTGATTGAAGAGGATCCCGTTGGAGGCGAACATGCCGTAGGCCTCGCGGTAGTTGCGGGTGATCCAGTAGGCGTAGATTTTGGCGACACCGTAAGGGCTGCGCGGGTAGAAGGGTGTCGTCTCGGACTGCGGCACTTCGACGACCTTGCCGTAGAGTTCGGAGGTCGAGGCCTGGTAGATGCGGACCTTCTTCTCCATCTTCAGAATGCGAATCGCCTCGAGGAGGCGAAGCGTACCGAGGCCGTCCGTGTCAGCGGTATATTCTGGGATGTCGAAAGACACCTTCACGTGGGACATTGCGCCAAGGTTGTAGATCTCATCTGGCTGGATGTCGCCGATCAGGCGGATCAGGCCCGTCGCGTCGCCGAGGTCGCCGTAGTGGAGCTGAATCTTCTTCGTGTGGATATCGCGCACGAGGTCCTCCATGTAGAGGTGCTCGATACGCGACGTGTTGAAGGAGGAGGAGCGGCGGATGATGCCGTGAACCTCATAGCCCTTGGCGAGGAGGAATTCGGCGAGGTACGAACCGTCTTGGCCCGTGATACCCGTGATGAGCGCGCGTTTTTTCATATGATAGGTGATGAGTCAGGAAAGGTTTTCGTTCAAGCGGAAGGCTTTTTAGCTTGGGCGATAATACGGGAACTGCTGTCAATCTTGGCGCCCAAGCCGTCGATGAGCTTCGCACCATGCTTATTGAGCACCGTCATCTCGGGGATGTTGCCGGCGTGGCGATCGCCGCCTTTGCAGAAGATGGCCTCATGGCCTTGGGCCTTGGCCTCGCCGATGAGCCAGTCGAGCGTGGCGCAGACTGAGCCGTCCGTGTCGACCGAGAGCACGGCACGGTCGACGACGCGCAGCGCGGAGGTCACCGCCAGGCGAGTATCCTGATCGATGAAGGCCTTGCCCTTCTTCAAGGCAGCTTGGGCGTCGGTATTGACGATGACCCAAAGGGCGTCGCCTTGGGTGCGGGAGAGGTCTAGGAGCTCGAGATGGCCTCGATGCATCGGGTCGAAATAGCCGGAGGTGATGGCGATACGCATAGAAGATTTAGGAGATTAAAGGGGAACCGGAATATTGGCTGGGGTAACTTCTTGCTTTCCGGTTTCCGGTTTTTTTGAGCGCGGTATTTGGGCAGGCTACCGCACGTGGAGGAGATTTCGCCTGCACGTACGGATTAAGGAAACTGTCACCGGCCGAGCCGGCAGTAAGGGTCAGGCTCCCGGCGGGGGGAGTAGTAAGGGGGCGAGCTCAAGCGCTCGGCTATTCCAGCGATTGAGCCGGGTGAGGCGCTCAATCACTTCGGGTTTAGAGCCGCGCTGTTGGACGTCGGCCAGCACGCGCTGTAATGATGGCTGGGCTTGCTCGAGGGCCGGCAGGACCTGACTGCGAAGCAAGGCGACGAGGGAGGCGGCCAGCGAGGGGGTGGGTTGCCAGCATTCGCGGCGGGCTCCCTTCTCTTTGACAGACAGGATCATCTCATGACCCCTTAGGAACTTAAGTCCTTGACTGACAGAGCCTTTGCTCATCCCAAGTCGACCTTGAATAAGGTTGAAATCTAAGGGGCCGGGAGAAACGTAAAGGAGAGCGTAGATCTCGGCGACCGAGCGCGGCACCCCTAAGATGCCGGCCATGCGGACGAAGAAGTCAGCTAGCTCGATCTCGTGAGGCTGAAGGGACTCGAAAGTGGGGCGACTTTTACGCCGGCCGGCGGACTTTTCGGAAGGAAGCTTCATCGGGGTTAGGCCAGCTGGGCTGAGGGTGAACCAATGTTTCATTAATTTTTGAACTTAGGCAAGGGGCAATGTGAGTAAGCCCAAATCTAAGGTCCGTCCTCCCATATGGAGTAAACGGATCAAAAAGCTTCCACCTGGCGCCCCCTTGGGGATTCGAACCCCAGTTACCTCAATGAAAACGAGGTGTCCTGGACCGGGCTAGACGAAGGGGGCGGTCGGTGGAAGTGAGGAATTTAGGAACGAAGGCCTTCTGGTCAAGATTTTTGAAAAATACCCTGCCCACCCCTTTGCGGACAGATCAGCGGCCGAACAGACTGCGATCTTCGTAGGGGTCCTTGGCCTTGCCGTCGGATTTCGGGCCATGCAGCCGCTGCTGCTTAACCCCGAACCAAGACATGAAGATCGCGGACGCCACGAACAGGACCAAGAAAATCCGGACCGTCAGCTTACGCCGGGAGGAGGGCTCGGGGGCATCACTCATATCAATTACAGTGAAGCATTTAATGAGGCTTGGCAACCTCGGGGGATTTTTTACATATGTGATTACCCCTAGTCTTACCCCCCTCCTCTGATTCTGCATGAGCCCCAAGCAGAAGCCACTGGTGGTCATCATCGAAGACGATCGTAGCCTCGCGGCCTCGCTCGCAGACGATCTCCTGACCGCCGGCCTTTCCACCCAAGTCTTTCACAAGGGCGCCACCGCGCTTAAGTTTGTAGGGGAATCCTATGTCCATCTGGTCTTGCTCGACCCCAGTCTGCCTGATCTGGATGGGCTCGCGGTGCTGGACACGATACGCCGGATGAGCCATTCGCCCCCCGTGATTTTCCTCTCAGCGCAGCGCGACGGTAAGCATGTCGCGCAAGCGCTCGAGGCCGGAGCTGATGACTTCATCGGCAAGCCGCACCATCCCGAGGAGCTCGTCGCGCGCATCCGGGCCGTACTCCGCCGCAGCGAGACCTCTGGCGATAGCCGCCTCACGGACAACGCGGCGCTCGGGACCGACATCTTCATCTTCAACGGAGCCGAGGTCCATCCAGAGCGGCTCGAGATCGTCTTCGCCGGCAACAAGACCCGCAAGCTGGGTCGCAAAGAGCTCGGCATCCTCTATCACCTACACGCAAATCCGGGCGTCATCATTAGCCGGCACAGCCTAATCCACGCCGTCTGGGGTGTGCATGCCGACATCCGCAGCCGCTCGCTCGACCAATATATCGCTAAAATCCGCGATGCCTACGCCGCCCACGGTAAATCCCTGGAGTGCCTGCGGACGATTCACGGGATCGGTTACTGGTACGAGCCAGCGACGCGAGCCGCCGAGGAAAAGGCAGCCCCAAAAGGTCGCCGGGCTTGATTACTAGCCGAAGGCAGGCATTGGTACGGCTATGGATATCCGTTGTTACCTCAAACCCAGTTGTGGCTGGAGTAATGGCGTGCGCGCCATCATGGCGAAGTACGCCCTGAACTACCAGGACGTGGACATCATTAATAATCCGGCGAACTACGCCGAGATGGTCGAGAAGAGCGGTCAACGCCTTTCCCCCTGCGTTGAAATCGCCGGCGTCATGCTGCCCGATATTTCTGGCGCCGAGGTCGAACAGTATCTACTCGCGAACAAGTTCGTGGTCCCGAACGACAAGGCTCCCGCCGTACCAATCGACGCCCCGTGCACCGACGCCGAACACGAGAAAATGCGGATCAAGACGGTTCGGTTTTTCTAAGATAACGTAGCTCTCCGGCGGGCTCGGAGAGCCCGCCCTACCCAAGACAAAGCGCGGATAGACTGCCCCTTCGTCACTCACTCTTCCCAGCGGCGAAATCGGCGAGCGAATCAGCGACCCACTGACGCTGTTCGGGGAGGATTTCGGGGAAGATTGGGATGCTGAGCACTTCGGCGGAAAGCCGTTCGGAGACCGGTACGCTATCGAAGCCGCGATATTTCTGGTCCACGAAGCACTGCTGGCGATGGAGCGGGATCGGGTAGTAGATTTCGCAGCCAATCTTGCGGGCGGTAAGGAAAGCCTTGAGCGCGTCACGGCGGCCACCCGGTACGCGCAACGTGAACTGGTTCCAGATGCCCTGACCGGAGAAGTCGACCGGTAAGAGGATTTTTGCCGCCTTGTCGGCGCCGGGACGGTTCTCGGTGACGCCGGCCGCGCCCTTGAGTGCGGCGTGGTAGAAGTTGGCGTTGCCCGCACGTGCGCAGTTATACTCCGGCAGGTGCGGCAGCTTGATGTGCAGGAGCGCCGCCTGCAGCGGATCCATCCGGAAATTTGCCCCAACCTCGCGATGGAAATATTTTGGCTGCATGCCGTGGACGCGGAGGATGCGCGCTCGCTCGGCGAGCGCATCGTCCTGCGTGGTGACAAGGCCCGAATCGCCCATGCCGCCGAGGTTCTTGGACGGGAAGAAGCTCGTGGCGCCGAAGTC
This sequence comes from Opitutales bacterium, assembly GCA_964201505.1. Classification (GTDB taxonomy): domain Bacteria; phylum Verrucomicrobiota; class Verrucomicrobiia; order Opitutales; family UBA953; genus UBA953. The sequence continues at coordinate 6,968 of CAXNEN010000001.1, read as the reverse complement.
CCCGGACGACATCGTGGCGCGGCCTTTCCAGCGGGCGCCCATAGACTGGGCGGCATCCTCGATCACGCGAAGCTTATGGGCGGAGGCGAACGCCTGGAGATCGTCGAGATTGAGAGACTGGCCGAAGAGGTACACCGGCATGATTGCACGGGTGCACGGACCGACCTTCCGGGCAGCATCCGCGAGGTCGATATTAAAGGTGTGCGGATCGACGTCGACCCAGACCGGGGTCGCGCCGAGACGGGCCACAGAACCTGCGGTGGCGAAGAAGGTAAAGGATGGCAGGAGAACCTCGTCGCCTTCACCGATATCGAGTGCCATGAGCGCGAGCAGGAGCGCATCAGTGCCGGAGGAGACGCCGAAGGCATGCTTTACCCCGAGGAAAGTGGCGCAGTCCTTCTCAAAGGCCTCGAGCCGGGGGCCCATGATGAACATATTCGAGCGAAGGACATCGCGGAAGGCGGTCTCGAACTGGCCCTCGAGGGCGCGGTTCTGCGGGCCGAGATCAAGGAGCGGGACGTTCGTCATGGCGCAAGGGAGTTTTCCCACCGTCCGCCCACACGGGCAACATCATTCAGCCGCGCGACGGGAGCGAAAGATTAGGAAAAGCCCAAGCGCCGCGAGTGGCAACGTCCAGAACTGACCAGCGGTGAGCCCGAGCACATGACCATCCTCAGCGGAGCGGAAGCACTCGCTGGCGATCCGTCCGGCGGAGTAGAGCAGGAGAAATTCACCGGCGAGACGCCCCGGCGGCAGGCGGCGCGGGTAGCGGATGAGCACCCAGAGGAGCGGCAACAGGCCCTCCCCGAACGCCTCGTAAAGCTGCGACGGGTGGCGAGGCATCGGGCCGTCATGTGGGAAGATCACCGCCCAGGCGACCGTAGACGGATTACCCACCAATTCGCCATTCACGAAGTTGGCGAGACGACCGAAGAGGAGGCCGGCAGGCGCCAAGGCGCAGAGCAAATCGCCCACAGCGAAGAAATCAGTCTTGGCGCGACGAGCGAACCAGACGCCCGCGAGGAGCACGCCGAGGAAGCCGCCATGGCTGGCCATCCCGCCCTGCCAGATCCGGAAGACCATCATCGGATCCGCCGCGAACTCATCGCGGGCATAAAGGAAGACGTGGCCCAGGCGGCCGCCGGTGATGACGCCCACCATCACCGCGGTGATTAGCGTGGATTCGTCGAGCGCTCCGCGCAAAGGCGTGAGCCCCGCGCGGCGCCAGCGGCCGAGGAGATAAGCTGCGGCCATGAAGCCCGCCGCGTAGGCGAGCCCGTACCAATGCACACCGCGCAAGCCCCAGCTATCCGGGAAATGAATCGCGACCGGATCGAGGTCGTGGGTCCAGTAAGCGAGCGCGGCGGCGATCATGTTCCAGCCTTGGGCGGAGTCTCCGAGCCGGGGCGACGACCGACGCGGTGGCCGCGCTGGCGAGCCAGCTCACGCATATCGGGGTGCGGGTCGTCCTTTTCGTAGATTTCGATACCCAGCAGCGATTCAAACACATCTTCGAGCGTGATCACGCCGGCGAAGGCGCCGAACTCATCGACCACCACCGCGAGGTGCTGGTGGGCGCGGACGAGATCATGCAGAGCGTCGGAAAGCGTGGCGCTCTCGGGCACGATGTGCGCCTTGCCCATAAGTTCGCGGATCCGGATCTCGCGACGGTTCTCGCCGGCGGCCTTCAAGATGTCGCGACGGCGCACAACCCCGACAATGCGATCAGGATTCTGCTCCCAGACCGGCATGCGGCCATGCGGCACGGTCGGGTAAAGGCGGAGGACGTCGGCGACCGTGAGGTCGGCCTCGATGGAGGTCACGACCGGGCGGGGCGTTAGGACATGCGAGACGGGGATGTCGTCCAGCCGGACGGCGTTGGCCACGAGGTTGCTCTCCGCTTGCGTGATCTTGCCTTCGCGGGCGGCGGCTTGGGCGAGACTGCCGATATCGGCATCGGCGCGATCGACGCCCGGCTCCTCTGGCGGCGCAAGCGAGTCATGCAGTTTGCCAAAGGTCCGAAGAATCTTCGCGGCGCCACGGACGAGCTTGAGTGAAGAGGCGATGCGCGGGGCCAGGGTGACGCGGAAGTGCATGCCCACCTTACGCGGAAGCATAATCGTCAGCCAGGCCATCACGAAGGAGACTGCGATGAAGGCGAGGGCCGTGAGGACGGCGACCGGCCAGCTCTCGGACATGCGCTCCAGGAACCGTGAGCCAAGAAGGATGCCGCCCAGCAAAGCGCTCATGCCGACGAAGGCCCCGGAGAGCACCTCGAAGGCGGCAAGGGTGTTCCCTTGGTCGCCGCGCGACCGTTCGATCGAGACCGCGGCCTTGGCGTCCTGCCGGCGGAGATCTTCCAGCTCGGTATGCGAAAGGGCTGAGACCACCCCGGCGACGAGCGCAATCCCGGCCGCACTGCCGTTGAGGAGAACGAAGACCGGCCAGAGATACCAAGCGGAGTCCATGTCCACCTTCCGTAGGACGAACCGCCGAGTTTGGCGAGGGATAATCCCAACATTGACCCTGCCAGCAGGGCTGGGAATACTCAACTCATGACCCCTCACGAGCTCCAAATCGTCTCCGCCTTGGCCGTGTTCCTGACCGCCACCCTCCCCGCCGCCGCTGGCGCAATCGCCTTTCGTTCCCAACCCATCCTCGTGGCGACGATCACCGGCGAGGACGGCGCCCTGCCTGGTTTGACCGGACTCTACTTCAACCACTTCGGCGCCGTCTTGGTGACCCTACTCGTCGTCGGCCTCGCCATCACCACCTACGCAGCGCGCGCTCACTTGCGTAAGGATGAGGACCCGGTCGTGCGGATTGCCAAGTTACTCGTCGCGACCTGCTTTTCCGCCTTGGTGAGTGTTGTCTTCCTCGGCCTGCTAGTGCTCGCGACCGCTTTGCCAGTCTACGCGAAGCTCATGCAGCGCTGAGCCCGCCACGCGGCGAGCAGGGCAAGGGCCCGCGTTGCTTCAACCTGCGGACCGCTCGGCTGCCACGTCAGTCTGCCCTCGGCGTGATAGGAACGCGCGGGAACCGCGCCGTCGTCGAACGTCGAACGGAGCACCAATACCGATAGAGCATTCGCCGGAAAACCAGGCCAAGAGACATCACGGACGGGGCGGCCAGCCTGAGCGAGCACGCCGCGAAGCTGCGCCGCCGCCGTACCAGGTAGCCGGCCCGTCTCGACTGAAGGAAAATTCCAGCAGGCGCCGTCCCACCAAGCCAAAGAGCTACGCACGCCTTCGCTAAGGCAACCCCGCGCATCGAACTGGACGCCCTCGGCGTCCGGCCGATCGGCGAGGGCGCGAAGCTCGCGCCAGGCGTCCGCGGAATTCTTCCACGGTCCGCTCTTCGGGCGTGGCAGCCATTCGGGCGCATCCCGCCAGAGGCTGAGCTGATAGAGGTCGATTGCCGAAGGTGTGGCCGGCAACGGCCGAACCGTGAGCCATTCCGTGGCAAGGCCGTCGCCGCGCGGAGCCACGAGCAGTCGGACAATCGCATTCGTTAACGTATTGCGCCCAAGCAAGCCGCCGAGCGGGGCGGACCAGCGCGCCACATCCGCATCCGCGCCGAGCATGAGACGAGTCGAAACGAGGCCGAGGCGGGGACAACCGAGGGCGAGGCGATCCAAATGATCCGTAAGGCACGCGATGCGACCCGCGCGTAAGGCAAACGTCTCGAAGAGCGACGGGCCGGGGACAAGGGCGGAGACCTCGGCACCGTCAGGTAGCGTGACCCATTCGCCTTGGCGCCAGCCAATCATGGACGGAGTGCCGCGCGCGCGGCAGCCAGCAATGGGGCCTGGGCCTTGCGTAGGCTTTCGGCGTATTCGTGAGCGGGAATGGAATCGGCGACGATACCGGCCCCGGCCTGGATGAAGGTGCGCGCTTCAGCGGACCAGAGGGAGCGGATGATGATATTGAGACAGAGATCGCCGGAAGCACCGATCCAGCCAAGCGAGCCAGTATAATAGCCACGCGCGACTGGCTCGAGTTCGGCAATGACCTGCATCGTCCGGACCTTCGGCGCACCCGTGACGGTGCCACCTGGGAAGAGCGCGCGGATGACGTCGGCCGGGCCGGCGGAAGCCTGGAGAACGCCTTCGACCTGTGAGACGAGATGCATCACGTGCGAATAGCGCTCGATTGCCATGAACTCTGGCACGCGAACCGTACCCGGCCGCGCGACGCGCCCGACGTCGTTACGCAGCAAATCAACGAGCATCAGGTGTTCGGCCTTCTCCTTCGTGTCGCCGGAAAGTTCCTGCGCCCAAGCTAGGTCGGCGACCTCATCGGCCCCGCGCGGTCGGGTGCCAGCGATTGGACGGGATGCAATCCGGCCCTCCGAGACCTCGACCAGTAGCTCTGGTGAACCGCAGACGAGCGTCGCTCCCGGCAGGCGGACCAGACCCATGTAGGGCGAAGGATTCGCCGTCCGCAGGATTTCGTAGGCCAACGTCGCATCAACCGGTGGCACCTCGAGGCGCGTGGAAAGATTGACCTGATAAGTATCCCCGGCGCCGATGTAATCCAAGCATCGCTCAACAGCACGGATGAAAGCGGGCTCATCGAGCGATTGCGCGAGGGGTGCCGACGGGATGTCGGCCGGAGGCAGCGAGGCCGCTGGTTGCGCGCAAGCGGCATCCCAACGGGCGGCGAGATCGAGGGCACGGGCGCGGGCGGCGCGGAGAGCGGAGTTCGGCGAGCCGACGGGACAAAGCACGACGACGGTTAGCTCGCGCTTCGCGGCGTCGAAGACACAAGCCTCATGTGCCTCGAGGAAAGCCGCGAGGGGCGTCAGGACGTCAGCCGGCGCGGACTTCACTGGCTCGAACTGCGCGGCAAGCTCATAGCCCAAGAGGGTGATCAGGCCGCCCTGGAAAACTGGCCAGCCGGCCAGGCGCGGGGCGCGGACTTCGCGCGACCAGCGACGAAGGTAAGCGAGCGGTTGTTCGGTAGCCTCTTCATGGGCGCCATCGGCGGCGTGCATAACCACGCGTCCATTGGCGAAGAAGACCGTCGTGCGGGCGGCGGCGGGGACCGCAATCGTCAGGCTGCCGGAGCGGCCGCTTTCCAGCACCGCATGATGACGGCCGGTGAAGAAGCCTTCCCACGAAAGCGGGAGACGGTCGGCGCGAAAGCGCGCAAGGTACGGTAGGTGCGTCCAGCCCGTGCCGGCGTCAGACCAGTCGGCAGCCGTGACTTCAGCGATGACGACTGGGACCTCACTCATCAGCGAAGTTCAGTTTGTAGCCAGAAAAGTCCGGCCCCGATAAGATCTGGCCCGCCCGCTCCGCGGTGAGGCCGTAGACATGGAGTTCCTGGCGCGAGCCCTTGGAGACGACCGTGATGCGCAGTCCGCCGCCAATCTTCATAATCTTGATTGAAAGCGTGCTCGCGCGGACGCGCGCACTGATGACGCCGCGGGAGACGCGGCCATAACGTTCGAGGGCTTCCGCCACGGGACGGGCCGCATCCGTCAGCGAAGTGTGCGACCCGGCCCTGCCCCGCCCTTGGACCATACTCAGGCAATCTCCCAGTTGTAGGGATGGGAGGAAAGGAGCTCGCAGCCCTTCTTCGTGACCACCACACAATCCTCGAAACGGCAGCCGCCGATACCGGGATAATATAGCCCTGGTTCGACCGTGACCGCATTGCCCGCGATGAGCGGGTGCGGGCTGCGGATGGAGAGCCCAGGCTCTTCGTGGATATCGTAGCCGAGCCCGTGGCCCGTGCCGTGGAAGAAGCCCACGTAGACTCCTTTCACTAGGCCTGTCTTATAACCCAGCGACTTGAAATAATCCTGCACGACCGTGTGCACCTTGACGCCCGTCACGCCGGCGCGGATGGCCTTGATTGCGCGACGCTGGGATTCGAGGACTGCGTGGACCATCTTACGCTGCTTCGCGTTCGCCTTCCCCTTGAGGTAGGTGCGCGTCATATCGCCATAGTGATGCGAGGCGATGTGGCGCGGATAGATGTCGCAGACGATGAGTTCGTGGGCGCGAATCGGGCCGGAGCCAGAGCAATGGCAATCGACCGCCTGGTCGCCCGGGGCGATGATGAGGCCGATATCGCATAGCCCGCCCTGGCGGAGAATGGCGACTTGAGCTTCCTCCTTCAGTATCTCGGCCGTGAGCGTCTGGCCCTGCCACTGCAGGAAGCCCTTCTTGTCGGCCTTGGATTCCGCGAGCACCTTCTCGACGGCCTTGAAGCCCGCGACCGCGGCGGCATTACCCGCGCGGATGCCGGCGAGCTCCGCCTTCGACTTCACCTGACGAGCTGGGAAGAGTTCAGGTAAGCCGCGCTCGTTGAGCTGGGCGCCGACCGGATGGAGCTCGAGGCCGAGCTGGCGCAGGCGCTCATAGAGTCCCACCGGGAAATCGGCCGGCACGCGGAAGCGATGGATGCCCTGCTGGAGCGCGGCGAAGACGATGGCGTCAGCTACGCCAGCCTTCGGGTTAGTCTTGCGGAGATCGGTGATGGTGGCGGTCAGGTTGAGCACTTCGTCGAAAGCCGATTCAGCTTTGGCACGCCCGACTTCCATGCCGGGCAGAAGCCCGATGCGGCGTCCCTTGGCGGAGAATGCCGGGAACGGATCGGAGGCGTGGAAACCACCGAACCAGCGAAGGTCGGCGTTCTTGGAGGGGGTCGCCATCATCAGCACGTCGCGGACGGCTGGGGCGAAGGGGCGAGCGGAGCGGGCCATGGGCACAGGATGACGGAACTCTGCCCTGCGTGAAGCGCAAACGCTATCGCCCTGCGCGGCGCCCCGGCGGACGACGGGCGAGGCTTGACCCCGGGCGAACGGCTCGGAATAGTGAGCGTCCTTGGCCACGCGGGTATCGTTCAGTGGTAGGACACCACTCTTCCAAAGTGGATACACCAGTTCGAATCTGGTTACCCGCACCAAGGAAAGCGCCGTCGCTCAGTTCCGCCAAGGAAGCTGACCGGCGGGCGTGA